>NZ_JBLIYT010000010.1:0-256726 GCF_057480795.1 Pseudomonas sp. P110(2024) | reverse complement strand
TTGGGGATTTTGGGCAGGTCACGCAAGGGTTTCTTTTTGGTTGGCATACATGCACCTCTTACTCATGTTATGCCCGAACACAAAATTTCTGACACCCTCCCGGGTGAGGCAGCACGGGCCGTACCCATGGTCGTGCAGGCCAGCAAGGCAGCAAGCATGCAAGCTCGCCCCCGGTTAAAACGCATAGACATCATCCAGTCCCTGGACCACGGAAAAAGAGCGCGAGATATTATTTAGCCACTACAATGACGTCAATTTAATATCGCCAAAAAACCGTGAAATCTTCAAGGAACCCTTCCAGCAATCACCTCGACTGAACTTCCAGGCAGCCCGGCGCCTCCACCGGACTGAATCCACTGGTAACAAGGAGTCGAGGGATGAAACCGTTGCCATGCCTTATCTGCGCGGCCACCCTGCTCTGTGCACAGCCCATCTTGGCCTGCACACCGGAAGAGGCCACGCAAAAAAGAGAAGAACTGGCAGGGCTGGTCAGTCAGTTGACCGAACAGAACCCGCGCAAGGCCAAGGAGATAAACGACGAGCTCCAGCACATGGAGCTCGGAACGGCCAGCAAGGACTTGCCGGACAAATGCCAGTTGATCGACAAGCGCATCCAGGAACTTAAAGAAGCGGAAAGGAAAACCTGACCGCGCCAGTGTCAGCGTCGCTGCTGGGCCTGCATGTACTGGCGAAGCAACTGGTTGATGCGGGTCTGGTAGCCGGCGCCCTGTTCCTTGAACCAGGCCAGCACGTCGGCGTCCAGGCGGATGGTCACCGTTTGCTTGGCCGGCACTCGCAGCTCGGCGCGGCGGAAGAAGTCATCGTCGAGTTCGGGGATGTCCGAGGTATCGACCGGGGCTTGGTCTTGCTCACAGTTTATGGACGGTTTCGACATAGCGCGTTACCTCACGTCGGGTGGCTCTTCTGGCGGAAATGATGCGGATCACATCACCCTGCCGTTCGGTGTAGGCGACCAGGCTGACCCAGGCATTGATCCAGCCCATGCCGATCCAGCGTGCCTCCGGGTACTCGAATCGCTCATCGCGCAACGCCAGCATCGGCTGGCGGAACATCTCGGGCACGTCGTTGAAGTCGATACCGTGCTTGCGGATGTTGAGCAGGTTCTTTTCCTCGTCCCATTCAAATCGTACGGGACAATCGTATTTACAGCTGTACATACGCTACTCCTCCTTGACTGCACATGCCAGAGGAGTGTGGCGGGTAGGCGACAAAATGCCCGGGCTTGAACAGGGTTTGGGAAATGGGCTACGCGCCCTGGGGAAGGAGGTGAAGCAACCCGCCACCGTTGCAGTGGCGGGCTCATTGCCGGTGATATTTACTCAGCGGCTGGCTTGCGCTTTTTCAGTGGTGCCAGGCCGTCGGAGCTGGCCAGAGGCGCATTGGCCTTGGGCTTGGCGGTAGGCCTCTTCTTGGCGGCACCCTTCTTGTCGCCACCGGCCTTCTTCTCGACCTTTTTCTTCTTGCTGCCGGCTGCCTTGCCCGAGGCCTTGACCTTCTTCGGCCCGCTGTAGGTACCCTTGACCTCCTTGATGACGCGGCGCTCGAACTGCTGCTTGAGGTAGCGTTCGATGCTGGACATCAGGTTCCAGTCGTTGTGGGTGATCAGCGAGATCGCCAGGCCTTCGCCACCGGCACGGCCGGTGCGACCGATACGGTGCACGTATTCGTCACCGCTGCGAGGCATGTCGAAGTTGATCACCAGGTCCAGGCCGTCGATGTCCAGGCCGCGAGCCGCGACGTCAGTGGCCACCAAGACCTTGGAGCCGCCATCCTTGAAGCGGTCGATGGCCAGCTTGCGGTCCTTCTGGTCCTTCTCGCCGTGCAGGACGAAAGCCTTGACCTCCTTGGCCACCAGGTGCCCGTAGATACGGTCGGCCAGGGCACGGGTGTTGGTGAAGATGATTGCCTTCTGGTAGGTCTCATTGGCCAGCAGCCACTGCACGATCTGCTCTTTGTGCTGGTCGTGGTCGGCGGTGATGATCTGCTGGCGGGTGCCTTCGGCCAGTTGCGAGACACTGTTGAGCATCAGGTGCTCGGGGTCCTTGAGCACTTTACCGATGATATCGCGAAGGGCCGCCCCGCCGGTGGTGGCCGAGAACAGCAGGGTCTGTTTGCGATTCTCGCACTCCTTGCACAGGCGCTCCATGTCTTCGGCAAAGCCCATGTCGAGCATGCGGTCGGCTTCGTCGAGGATCAGCACCTCCACGTGCGACAGGTCCAGGTTGCCAGCATTGAGCTGCTCGAGCAGACGGCCAGGGGTGCCGATCAGCACATCCGGCACCTTGCGCAGCATGGCGGCCTGTTCCTTGAAGTCTTCACCGCCGGTGACCAGGCCCGACTTGATGTAGGTGAACTGCGAGAACAGTTTCACTTGCTTGAGGGTTTGCTGGGCCAGCTCGCGGGTCGGCAGCAGGATCAGCGCACGGATCTCCACGCTCGGGCCGCTGCGGTCGACCAGGCGGTTGAGCAGCGGCAGCACGAAGGCGGCGGTCTTGCCGCTGCCGGTTTGCGCCGTCACCCGCAGGTCACGCCCTTGCAGGGCCAGGGGAATGGCCGCTGCCTGCACCGGCGTCGGCTCGACAAATTTCAGCTCGGCCACGGCTTTGAGCAGGCGTTCGTGCAGGGCGAATTGGGAAAACACGGGGTAACCTCGGGCAAGTGCGAAAAATTCAGTTGCATAGGGTAACGTTTTCCGTGGCCAGAACCGAATTTCTTTTGGCAACTTTGCGCCGATCCACGCTCTAATACCCCTTCATACCGCAACACAGACCGCTTTCACGCCCATGGACATCCAACGCTTCTGGCGCGACGCCCTCGACCTCTGGGGCACGCTCGACCAACATCCGCTGCTGCATGCCGCCCTCGGCCTGATCGTGCTGCTGCTGGTCTCGCTGCTGATCGGCCGCCTCGCCCGCTTCCTGATCCTGCACTCCACCCGCCTGCTCGGCCGCCAACAGGCGCTCAGGTGGCTGGACGACCTGCGCCACAACAAAGTGTTCCACCGCCTGGCGCAGACCACCCCGTCGCTGGTGGTGCAGTTCGGCCTGAAGCTGGTGCCGGAGCTGTCGGCCACCACCCAGCACTTCCTCGGCAACGTCGCCCTGGCGGTGACCCTGCTGTTCATGACCCGCGCCCTGTCCTGCCTGCTCGACGCGCTGCTGGACATCTACGCACGCACCGAGCACGCCCGCACCCGCTCGATCAAGGGATACATGCAGCTGGCCAAGATGATGCTGTGGATCTTCGCCGCCATCGTCATCGTCGCCACCCTGATCGACCGCTCGCCGCTGTTGCTGCTGTCGGGCCTGGGCGCCATGTCGGCGGTGCTGCTGTTGGTGTACAAGGACACCCTGCTGTCGTTCGTCGCCAGCGTGCAACTGACCAGCAACGACATGCTGCACGTCGGCGACTGGATCGAGATGCCCCAGGCCGGCGCCGATGGCGACGTGGTGGACATCACCCTGCACACGGTCAAGGTACAGAACTTCGACAAGACCATCGTCTCGATCCCCACCTGGCGCCTGATGAGCGAGTCGTTCCGCAACTACCGCGGCATGCAGCAGTCCGGCGGGCGTCGGATCAAGCGCAGCCTGTTCATCGACGCCGCCGGCGTGCGCTTCCTCAGTCCGGACGAAGAACAGCGCCTGGGCCAGGTACGCCTGCTGGGCGACTACCTGGCGCAGAAGCGCCAGGAACTGCATCACTGGAACGAGGCCTTGGGCCCGGTGGCGGAGCTTTCGGCCAACCGCCGCAAGCTGACCAACATCGGTACCTTCCGCGCCTTCGCCCTGGCCTACCTGAAGAACCACCCCAACGTGCACCCGAACATGACCTGCATGGTCCGCCAGATGCAGACCACCGCCGAAGGCGTGCCGCTGGAGATCTACTGCTTCACCACCACAACGGTATGGGCCGAATACGAGCGCATCCAGGGCGATATCTTCGACTACCTGCTGGCGGTGCTGCCGGAGTTCGGGCTGAGCCTGTACCAGCAACCGAGCGGTAACGACATGCGGGTGGGATTGGCGACCAGGCCGTTGCCTCAGACCCAGCCACGCAGCCTGGATGCATTGAGCGAAGCCTGACCGTCCAATCGGGGCGCCCGAGCGGGCGCCCCTTTGCATTGCGCCCCCAAGACGCTCTAACCTAGGGCCATCCAGGACGACGTCATCACGGAAGATCGACGGCCCACTCGCCACGCCCATCCCTGACGCTCGACAGACGCCTGCCACAGCCCTCGTGAGCGAGCCATGCCTCAGGACATTTCCAGCGTTTCACTGCACGACGCCCCGCCATCGCCTCGGCGCAAGGCGCTTGCCGCCGCCAGCCTCGCCCATGGCGTGCATGACGGGCTGACCGATGTCATCTACGTGTTGCTGCCCCTCTGGCAGTTCGCCTTCGGCCTCAGCTACGCCCAGGTCGGACTGCTTCGCGGCGCCTACGCCGGCATGATGGCGGGCTTTCAGTTGCTGGCCAGCAAAGGCGCCCGGCGCTGGGGCCGCGAGGCCCTGTTGGTCCGCGGCACGGCGCTGGCCGGGCTGGCCTACCTGCTGGCCGCCCAGGCCAGTGACCTGAGCCTTCTGCTGCTGGCCCTGATGCTCGCCGGCCTCGGCGCCAGCACCCAACACCCGCTGGCCAGCGCGCTGGTCGCCGATGCCTACGAAGGCAGTGGCAAGGTGAAACAGGCCCTGGCCCAGTACAACTTCGCCGGGGATATCGGCAAGGCGCTGATCCCCGGCCTGGTCGGCCTGGTGCTGGTGTATGTGTCATGGCAAGCCAACGCCACCGCGCTTGGCCTGCTCGGCCTGGGGGCGGCAGCGGCGCTGTGGTGGCTGTTGCGTCAGGCGCCACCCGCAGGGCGATCAACGCACAAGGCCACAGCCCACGACCAGGTTGCCTCAAGGTCGGGGCTCGCGGCGCTGATCGCCACCGGCACCCTCGACAGTGGCGTGCGCATGGGTTTTCTGACCTTCCTGCCATTCCTGCTGCAGGGCAAGGGCGCGACCACTGCGCAGATCGGCCTGGCCCTGACATTGCTGTTCATCGGCGGCGCCTTCGGCAAGCTGTTCTGCGGCTACCTGGGCGCCCGGCTGGGGCCGGTACGCACTGTGGTCTGTACCGAGCTGCTGACCGCCGCGCTGATCCTGGTAGCGCTGCTGTTGCCCTATCTGCCGTTGATGCTGGTGATGCCTCTGATCGGCGTTGCACTCAACGGCACTTCATCGGTACTGACCGGGCTGGTGCCGGACTTCGCCGGCCGCGAGCAGTGGGAACGGGTGTTCGCCTGCTTCTATACCGGCACCGTCGGCGGCGGCGCGCTGGCGCCGGTGCTGATCGGCGCGATATCCGACCACACCGGAGTGGAACAGGGATTGATGGCGCTGGCAGGCACGCTGCTGCTGATCCTGCCCTTGTGCCTGGTCGTGCACACTGGCCTGCCGCGCCGGCAATGACCCTCAGGCCGCTCCAGGCAGCCTCGCGCGCTGGCCGCCCAAGCGGCTCAGCCATACCGATGCCAGGATCACCGAACCGCCAATGGCCAGACGCCCAAGCGGTTCGTCCTGGTTCCAGATCAGCAGGTTGAGCAGCAGGCCCACCGGCACATGCAGGTTGTTCATCACGGCCAGGGTGCCGCCAGAGACCAGGCAAGCGCCCTTGTTCCACCAGTACAGCCCTAGCGCCGTCGGACATAGGCCCAGGAACAGCAGCACCAGCCACTGGGTGTTGGTGCTCGGCAGGTGCTGGGCATTGCCGAACAGTAGGAAGGCCGGCAACACCACCAGCAACGCGCCCAGGTAGAAATAGCCGAACCGGCGATAGTGCGGCAGGTCGCTGGGGTGGCGGGCCACCAAGTGGCGGTACAGCACCTGGCCGGCGGCGTAGGTGAAGTTGGCCAGTTGCAGCAACAGGAAACCGATGAAGAACTCACCGGTGACCGTGTCGAAGCGGATCACCGCCGCGCCGGCCACCGCCACCAGGGCAGCAAGCAGCGCCCAGGGGTTGAAGCGCCGGTTCAGGGCATCCTCGATCAAGGTGACATGCAGCGGGGTAAGGATGGTGAACAACAGTACTTCCGGCACCGTCAGCACGCGGAAGCTGAGGTACAGGCAGACATAGGTGATGCCGTACTGCAGCGCGCCGATCAGCAGCATCGCGCGCATGAAACGCGGCTCGACCTGGCGCCAGCGGGTCAGTGGCAGGAACACCAGCCCGGCCAGCAGCACCCGGACCAGCACGGCGAAGTAACTGTCGACGTGGCCGGCCAGATATTCGCCGATCAGGTTGAAGGAGTACGCCTGGATCAGCGCGACGATTATCAGGTAGCCCATGGTTGGCCCTCGTGGATCAAGGCGGGGACCTTAGCGGGTTGGGCCTGGGCAGTTCAACCATGGGGATTGTGGGGGCAGTAAAAGCCTCTTCGCTGGCAAGCCCACTATCACAGGCCTTGAAAGCAGTGTTTTCTCTGTGAGAGCAACTGCCTTGCAGAACATTCATGGTTTGCATTTGCCCTTGTGGGAGCGCAAGGCATGAGGTCGGCATAAAAAAGCCCGGCCATGAACTGGCCGGGCAGGCACACCCAAAGGAGCAACAAGGTGTCAGGGTTGGGAATTCGTCGCGGCTCAGGCCACCGCGGCCAGTCTTGCCTTGGCCTGGTTCAGGCCCTTCTCGTGGAACTCGCCGCTCATGTTCAGGCCTTCGGCGTGGATGAAGTCCACATCGTGGATACCGATGAAGGCCATCACCTGGCGCAGGTAGGGTTCCTGGTGGTCGCTGCTGGCGCCGGCATGGATGCCGCCGCGGGCGGTCAGGACGATGGCGCGCTTGCCGTTGAGCAGGCCCTGCGGCCCGGTCGGGGTGTAATTGAAGGTGATGCCGGCGCGCAGCACGTGGTCCAGCCAGGCTTTCAAGGTACTGGGGATGGTGAAGTTGTACATCGGCGCGGCCATCACCAGCACGTCGGCGGCCAGCAGTTCGTCGGTCAGCACGTTGGAACGTGCCAGCGCCTCACGCTCGGCGGCGCTGCGCTGTTCCTCAGGCTTCATCCAGCCGCCAAGCAGGTTGGCGTCCAGGTGCGGCACGGGGTTCACCGCCAGGTCGCGCACCTTGATCTCGTCGGCCGGATGCGCCGCTTGCCATTGCTGGATGAAGTCCAGGGTCAGTTGACGGGAAACGGAATCCTGCTGGCGGGCGCTGCTTTCGATGATCAGTATGCGGGACATGGGCTGCCTCCATCGGCGGTAAAGGGTGGCGATTCGATGGAGGTGAGATTAGTGGTTGACCTATCGATAAAAAAGCGTAAAAAGTGGGATCAACCTATCGATTAATCTGTTTATTCGGCTTTGCAGTCGAGCACGATGCGCAGCTTGATGATCTGCCGGTTGAACTTGGCGGTGACATCCACGCTCCTGCCGGCGGGCACATTGACCCGACGCACCCGTGGCGCCTCAGGGCCGTTGCGGAAGGTGACCTTGCACGCCGCCGGCACCTGCCCATAGTTGTTGAGGCTGATCGAGCCGATGTCATAGGCCGTGTCGTAGACGGTGTAATCGACCTTGACCCCGGTCAGGTCCTTTTCCACGTCGATCGGGTATGCCATGGCCCCGAGGGGTAGGCACAACAGCAAAGCCGCACAACATTTCTTCATACGGGCGCTCTCCTTGGGAAGAGCGCAGCTTAGGACAACAGGAGCCCTGGATGAAAGCACCGCGCGTTACCCTGGATCAGTGGCGGACCCTGCAGGCAGTGGTCGACCACGGCGGGTTCGCCCAGGCCGCCGAGGCCCTGCACCGCTCGCAGTCGTCGGTGAGCTATACCGTGGCGCGGATGCAGGAGCAGTTGGGCGTGCCGCTGCTGCGCATCGATGGGCGCAAGGCGGTGCTGACCGAGGCCGGCAGCGTGCTGCTGCGCCGTTCGCGGCAACTGGTCAAGCAGGCCAGCCAGCTGGAAGACCTGGCCCACCACATGGAACAGGGCTGGGAGGCCGAAGTGCGCCTGGTGGTCGACGCCGCCTACCCCAGCGCCCGCCTGGTACGCGCCCTGGCCGCCTTCATGCCGCAGAGCCGCGGCTGCCGGGTACGCCTGCGCGAAGAAGTGTTGTCCGGGGTCGAGGAAGTGCTGCACGAAGGCATCGCCGACCTTGCCATCAGCAGCTTCAACATCGGCGGCTACCTGGGCACCGAACTGAGCCCGGTGGAGTTCATCGCCGTCGCCCACCCCGAGCACGCCCTGCACCGCATGGGCCGCGAAATTACTTTCCAGGATCTGGAAAGCCAGTTGCAGGTGGTGATCCGCGACTCCGGCCGGGCCCAGCCGCGCGATGTCGGCTGGCTCGGCGCCGAGCAGCGCTGGACGGTCGGCAGCCTGGGCACCGCGGCGACCTTCGTCGGCAGCGGCCTGGGTTTTGCCTGGCTGCCCCGGCACATGATCGAGCGCGAGCTGCGCGAAGGCGTGCTCAAGCCCCTGCCGCTGGATCAGGGTGGCAGCCGCCATCCGCTGTTCTACCTTTACTCCAGCAAGGAAAAGACCCTGGGCCCGGCCACGCAGATCCTCATCGAACTGCTGCGCAACTTCGACACCGCGCCGCTGGACGTGCCCTTCGCAGCCCCCCCGCAAGCCTGAGAGGACCGCGCCCATGGCCTGTTTCGAACATGACGGATGCCTGCTGCATTACGAGGAACATGGCCAGGGCGAGCCCCTGGTGCTGCTGCACGGGCTGGGTTCGAGCAGCCAGGACTGGGAACTGCAGGTGCCCGAGCTCGGCCGCCAGTATCGGGTGATCCTCATGGACATCCGCGGCCACGGGCAATCCTCCAAGCCGCGCAAGGGCTACCAGATAAAGACTTTCAGCGAGGATCTGCTGGCCCTGCTGCGCCATCTGGACACCGGCCCGGTGCACTTCGTCGGCCTGTCCATGGGCGGCATGGTCGGTTTCCAGTTTGCCGTCGACCACCCCGACTGGCTGCGCAGCCTGTGCATCGTCAACAGCGCCCCCGAGGTCAAGCGACGCACCCGCAGCGACTGGATCTGGTGGCTCAAGCGCTGGGGCCTGGCACGCCTGCTCAGCGTCGAGACCGTCGGCAAGGGCCTGGCTGCGCGGCTGTTTCCCAAGCCGGAGCAGACCGAACTGCGGCGCAAGATGGCCGAGCGCTGGGCGCGCAACGACAAGCGTGCCTATTTGAAAAGCTTCGACGCCATCGTCGACTGGGGCGTGCAGGAACGCATCGGCCAGATCCGCTGTCCCACCCTGGTGATCGCCGCCGACCACGATTACACACCGATACAACTGAAGGAGCGTTACGTCGCCCTGATGCCCAACGCCAGGCTGGCGGTCATCGACGATTCGCGGCACGCTACGCCCCTGGATCAACCCGAAGTCTTCAACCGTACCGTGCTGCAGTTCCTCGCAGCCGCTTCCACCTCTCAAGGATCTTTGAGCCCATGCTGAAAAAACTTCTGCTCACCGCCTGCTCGGTCGCCTTCGCCACCAGCGTCATGGCCTCCGACAAGACCCCGCACGTTGAGCTGGTCACCAGCTTCGGCAAGATCGAGATCGAGCTGAACGCAGAAAAAGCGCCGATCAGTACCAAGAACTTCCTCCAGTACGTGGACAGCGGCTTCTACAACAACACCATCTTCCACCGCGTGATCCCGGGCTTCATGGTCCAGGGCGGTGGCTTTACCGACCAGATGGTGCAGAAGAGCACCAAGGACCCGATCCGCAACGAAGCGAGCAACGGCCTGCAGAACACCCGCGGCACCCTGTCCATGGCCCGCACCTCCGACCCGAACTCGGCCACCAGCCAGTTCTTCATCAACGTCGCCGACAACGACTTCCTCAACCCGGGCCGCGACCGTGGCTACGCGGTGTTCGGCAAGGTCACCAAGGGCATGGAGGTGGTCGACCAGATCGTCAACTCGCCGACCACCGTCAAGAAAGGCATGCGCGATGTGCCGGCCGATCCGGTCTACATCAAGTCGGCCAAACGCATCGATTGATCCCGCGCCGCACAGGGACGTGAGTCGGGTCGAACAGGAGTGTCGTCACCCATGCTGTACCGTCGTTTCGAGCAGTTGATCGACATTTTCCGCGAGGCGCCCAGCGAGGCGCCTCCCGGCAAGGTCTGGCCCTTCTATCTCTACTACCTGCGCCAGGTGTGGCCGAGCTTCCTCGCCCTGCTGATCGTCGGCCTGATCGCCTCGCTGATCGAAGTGGCGCTGTTCAGCTACCTGAGCCGGATTATCGACCTGGCCCAGGGCACGCCCAACGCCAATTTCTTCAGCGAGCACAGCGGCGAGCTGATCTGGATGCTGGTGGTGGTGCTGTTGCTGCGGCCGGTGTTTTTCGGCCTGCATGACCTGCTGGTGCACCAGACCATCAGCCCGGGCATGACCAGCCTGATCCGCTGGCAAAACCACACCTACGTGCTCAAGCAGAGCCTGAACTTCTTCCAGAGCGACTTCGCCGGGCGCATCGCCCAGCGCATCATGCAGACCGGCAACTCCCTGCGCGATTCGGCGGTGCAGGCGGTGGACGCGCTGTGGCACGTGCTGATCTACGCCATCAGTTCGCTGGTGCTGTTCGCTGAGGCCGACTGGCGGCTGATGCTGCCGCTGCTGGTGTGGATCGCCTGCTATATCGGTGCGCTGTACTACTTCGTGCCACGGGTGAAGGAGCGCTCGGTGATTTCCTCCGACGCCCGCTCCAAGCTGATGGGGCGCATCGTCGACGGCTACACCAACATCGCCACGCTCAAGCTGTTCGCCCATACCGACTACGAGCAGCAGTACGCCCGCGAGGCGATCAGCGAGCAGACCGAGAAGACCCAGCTGGCCTCGCGGGTGATCACCAGCATGGACGTGGTCATTACCTCGCTGAACGGCCTGCTGGTGGTTACCACCACCGGCCTTGCCCTGTGGCTGTGGAGCCAGTCGCTGATCAGCGTCGGCGCCATCGCCCTGGCCACAGGCCTGGTGATCCGCATCGTCAACATGTCCGGCTGGATCATGTGGGTGGTCAACGGCATCTTCGAGAACATCGGCATGGTCCAGGACGGCCTGCAGACCATTGCCCAGCCGGTCACCGTCAGCGACAGGCCCAATGCGCCGGCGCTCAAGGTCAGCCGTGGGGCGGTGCGCTTCGACCATGTCGACTTCCACTACGGCAAGGGCGGCAAGGTGATCGACGCGCTGAACCTGGACATCCGTCCTGGCGAGAAGATCGGCCTGATCGGTCCGTCCGGCGCCGGCAAGTCGACCCTGGTCAACCTGCTGCTGCGCCTGTACGACATCGACAGCGGGCGCATCCTCATCGACGGCCAGGACATCGCCGAGGTCAACCAGGCCAGCTTGCGCGCGCAGATCGGCATGATCACCCAGGACACTTCGCTGCTGCACCGCTCGATCCGCGACAACCTGCTGTACGGCCGGCCGGATGCCAGTGACGAGGAAGTCTGGGAAGCAGTGCGCCGGGCCCGGGCCGACGAGTTCATCCCGCAGCTGTCCGATGCCCAGGGCCGCACCGGCTTCGACGCCCATGTCGGCGAGCGCGGCGTCAAGCTCTCCGGCGGTCAGCGCCAGCGCATCGCCATTGCCCGGGTATTGCTGAAGAACGCGCCGATCCTGATCATGGATGAGGCGACCTCGGCGCTGGACTCGGAGGTCGAGGCGGCAATCCAGGAGAGCCTGGAGACGCTGATGCAGGGCAAGACGGTGATCGCTATCGCCCACCGCCTGTCGACCATCGCCCGCATGGACCGGCTGATCGTGCTGGACAAGGGGCATATCGTCGAAAGCGGCAGCCATGCCGAGCTGCTGGCACAGCGCGGGTTGTATGCGCGGTTGTGGCATCACCAGACCGGGGGATTCGTCGGCGTCGACTGAGTTAGACGCGGCCCCTGTAGGAGCGACCTCGTGTCGCGAAAGGGCCGCAACGCGGCCCCGGCGATCTTTGCATCAACGCTGAAATCCTGGGGCCGCTTTGCGGCCCTTTCGCGACACGAGGCCGCTCCTACAGGGATAGCGTGTGGCCAGGCACTTCAAACCTGGCGATACGGCAACATCCCCCGCGCCTCCTCGGCGTAGGCCAGTACTCCTTCGCGCTCCTGACGCAAAAAGTCTGAGACCGCCCGGCGCAACCCCGGGTGCAGCAGGTAATGCCACGACCGTGTGATCACCGGCTCAAACCC
Organism: Pseudomonas sp. P110(2024); assembly: GCF_057480795.1. Lineage (NCBI taxonomy): Bacteria > Pseudomonadati > Pseudomonadota > Gammaproteobacteria > Pseudomonadales > Pseudomonadaceae > Pseudomonas > Pseudomonas sp. P110(2024). The sequence continues at coordinate 244,520 of NZ_JBLIYT010000010.1, read as the reverse complement.
GCGAATCAGCTTGTGCTCGCCCTGGGCCCCGGCATCGAAGCGCTGCAGGCCTTCGCCGATCGCGAAGTCCATGCCCTGGTAGAAACAAGTCTCGAAATGCAGGCGGTCGAATTCGTCCAGGCAACCCCAGTAGCGGCCGTACAGGCTGTCGCCCCCCACCAGGCTGAAGGCCATCGCCACCTCGCGCCCTTGCTGCCGGGCAATCACCACGCGAATCGCCTCGGGCATGCGCTCGGCCACCAGGCTGAAGAACTCGCGAGTCAGGTACGGTGCTCGTCGCCGTACGGCATAGGTGTTGGCATAGCAGCGGTAGACGAAGTCCCACTGTGCCTCGCTCAGTTCATCGCCGCGGTACCAGGTGAAATCGATCCCGTGCCCCGCCACCTGTTCACGCTCCTTGCGCATCTGCTTGCGCTTGCGTGAGCTGAGGGTGTCGAGAAAGTCCTGGAAGTCCCGGTAACCCCGGTTACGCCAGTGGAACTGGCAGCCCAGGCGCTCCAACCAGCCCGGCTGGCCGGCAATGGCCGCGTCCAGCACTCTGTCGGTGAAGTTGATGTGCGCCCCCGACAGCCCACCCTTGCCCAGGTACTCGGGAATCGCCTGCAACAGCAGCAGGCCATCGGCTGGATCGGCGGCCAGCAGACGCGGCCCCGCGACCGGACTGAACGGCACCGCGCCGAGCAGCTTGGGGTAGTAGGCAATGCCCGCGCGCTCACAGGCATCGGCCCAGCCATGGTCGAACACGTACTCGCCGAACGAATGCCACTTGCGGTAGGCCGGCAGCAGCGCCCGTACCTCGCCATCGCGCTCCAGCACCAGGTGTTCGGCGGCCCAGCCGGTGTCGGGCATCACGCTACCACTGTCTTCCATGGCACTGAGAAAGGCGTGGCGCAGGAACGGCTGACCGTCGGGCACCAGCGCGTCCCAAGTGGTCGCCGGCAGGTCGCGCAGGTGGGCAAGGCTGTGAAGGCTGATCACGGTTGCAACTCGCTATGGACAGGGCGCCAGTATTGCCAAAGCCGCCGTGACACACAAATGACGGCCTGTTTACTTAACAACAGTGCCACTATTCAGACATTATTCTGTCATTCCCCCCCGCAATACTTGCGCCTGTTTTCCGGAACCCCAGAACCTGTCTATTCAGGCCCTTTCCGAAGACATGCCAACTCGGGGGCGGGCGCTTGAGCCTCCCCACTTTTTCCAACAGGGAGAACCTTATGCGTCTTGTTTCTACACTTACTGGAGTGAGCCTCACCGGCATGATGCTGGCTCTGAGTACTCCGGCCAGTGCTGCTGTCGACGCCAAGCTGCTCGAAATACTCCGCGCCAACGGCTCGATCAACCAGGCGCAGTACACCGAACTGCAGGGCGACCTGGCAAAGGAAACCAAGGAAAAGGCCGACCAGAAAGCCCAGTCCGAGCGCCTGAGCTCCTTTGAGCAGAAAGTGGCATGGGCCGCCAAGACCCAGATCAAGGGTGATGTGCGCCTGCGCTACGAAGACGTCAACGTCGACAACCCCAACAGCCGCAGTGGCAACCAGGACCGCGAGCGTGTGCGTGCCCGCGTCGGTTTCTACAGCGAGATCAACCCGCAGGTCGACGCTGGCATTCGCGTGGCCACCGGCAGCAGCTCGGACGCCCGCTCGACCAACCAGAGCCTGGACAACTACTTCGACAAGAAATCGCTGTGGGTGGACCTGGCCTACCTCGACTGGCACCCGACCGCCGTGCCGAACCTGCACCTGATCGGCGGCAAGATGCTGCAGCCGTGGGTGAGCATGGGCGACATCATCTGGGACAGCGACATCAACCCGGAAGGCGTGGCCGTCACCTACAAGACCAACCTGGGCGGCGCCGAAGTGTTCGGCAGCGCCGGTCACTACACCCTCAAGGACAACGTCGACGGCGACGGCGTGCAGTTCAAGCACGACGCACAGCTGTACCACGGCCAATTGGGCACCAAGTTCAACCTGGCTGACAGCGTCAAGGTCACCGTCGGCGGCAGCCTCTACGGTTTCGACAACGACAAGAAGTCGGCCGTGCTGCGCAGCTTCGGCAACACCACCACCGAGTTCAACCTGGCCGAAGGCTTCGGCCAGGTGGACTTCACCGGCTTCGCCATCCCGCTGTCGGCCTATGGCCAGTTCGTCAAGAACACCGACAGCACCGACGGCGAGGACAAGGCCTGGCTGGCCGGTTTGAAGACCAAGGTGGGCGCCTGGAGCCTGGACTACAACTACCGCGACGTGCAGCGCAACGCCGTGGTCAGCCTGTTCACCGACTCCGACTTCGGCGCAGGCTTCACGGGTTCGCGTGGTCACAAGTTCAAGGTCGGCTACGAGATCGACAAGAACTTCTCCCTGGGCGCGGCCTACCTGATGGCCAAGACCGACCTGTCGCAGTTGCCGAACAACAACGCCGACGTCGACACCCTGCAGGTCGACCTGGAAGCCAAGTTCTAAGCGCTACGCACCCTTGCTCCACCCTGAAGCGGGAAATGCTGACCCCATCCAGCGTTTCCCGCTTTTTTTGCCTGTCAGAAAGCCGGGGCTGCTTTGCAGCCCCGATAGAGAAGTAAAAGTAGGTATCAGCGTTTACGCAGAACCACACTACCAATCGAATAGCCAGCACCGAATGAACTCAGTACCCCCAGCGAACCCTTGGCCAGATCATCCTGATACAGGTGGAAGGCAATCACCGAACCCGCCGAACTGGTGTTGGCATAGCGATCCAGGATCACCGGCGCATCTTCCTCGGCCACTTCACGCCCCAGCAGCTTCTTGACGATCAGGTGGTTCATGCTCAGGTTGGCCTGGTGCAGCCAGAAGCGCTTGACGTCCGACGGCTGCAGGTCGTTCTCGGCCAGGTGCTGGCCGATCAGCTCGGCAACCATCGGGCAGACTTCCTTGAACACCTTGCGGCCTTCCTGCACGAACAGTTTGTCGCGGGCACCGATGCCCTCTTCCGCGGCGCGGTTGAGGAAACCGAAGTTGTTGCGGATGTTGTTGGAGAACGCCGTCAGCAGCTTGGTGCTGACGATGTCGAACTGATGTTCGGAGGTCGCCAGGTCGGCACGCTCGACCAGCACGGCGGTGGCGGCGTCGCCGAAGATGAAGTGGCTGTCGCGGTCACGGAAGTTCAGGTGGCCGGTGCAGATCTCCGGGTTGACCACCAGCACCGCGCGCGACTGGCCCAGCTGCACGCTGTTGGCGGCGGTCTGGATACCGAAGGTGGCCGACGAGCAGGCCACGTTCATGTCAAAGGCGAAGCCCTGGATGCCCAGTGCCTGCTGCACTTCGATGGCGATGGCCGGGTACGGGCGCTGCAGGTTGGAACAGGCGACGATCACCCCGTCTACATCGGCGGCGGTGCGCCCGGCACGCTCCAGGGCCTGGCGAGCGGCTGCCACGCCCATCTCGCAGAGGATCGATTGTTCGTCGTTGCCGCGCTCGGGCAGACGCGGCTTCATGCGCTGCGGATCGAGAATACCGGCCTTGTCCATGACGAAGCGGCTCTTGATACCCGAGGCCTTCTCGATGAAGGCGGCGTCGGACAGCGGCGCCGCCTCGACCTCGCCACGCTCGATGGCGGCGGCGTTGTCGCGGTTGAAACGCTGTGCCCAGGTGTTGAAGGATTCCACCAGTTCTTCGTTGGAAATGCTTTGGGCCGGGGTGTACAGGCCGGTGCCGCTGATGACGACGTTGTGCACGGTCGTTCCTCTGGTCTGGGGCCATCGCCACAAGGCGCTGGCCGGAATAAGGGCAACTTAATGGCACCTTGGTACCAATTTTGAGGCGAGGGCTGCGCCCTCGTTTGCGGCACAAGGCGGCTCCTACAGCATCGGCGTTCTTCTGTAGGAGCGGCCTTGTGCCGCGATCGGCCGCACAGCGGCCGCAAATTCCACCAAGTTTGCCACAACTTGGGGAGTTTAGGCTTCCACCTGACTCCACTGTTTGCTCAGTCGCTTGTCGGAAACCGGCACCTTCGTCCCCAGTTGCTGGGCAAACAACGATACCCGGTATTCCTCCAGCAGCCAGCGGTACAGCGTCAGCTGCTCATCGCGCTTGCCTTCCTGGGCATGCTTGTCGGCGCGGGCCCGGTACTGCGCCCAGCAATTGGCCAGCTCGGCGCTCCACACCCGGTCCTTCTGCACCTGCGAACCCAGTTTCTCCAGACGCAATTCCACCGCCTTGAGATAACGTGGCAGCTCCTTGAACCAGGCACCCGGTGTCTCCCGCACGAAGCCTGGGTACACCAGGTTGGCCAGTTGCTGCTTGATATCGTTGAGCGCCACCGCCTGGCTCAGGTCGATCTTGCCCTTGAAGCGCTTCTGCAGGCCATGCCACAGCTTCAGCACCTCCAGGGTCAGGCGGGCCAGGCGTTCGGCGTGCTCGGTCCAGTTGCCGCGCTTGCGTTCGGCCAGCGAGGCCAGGCCCGCGCCATCACGCGGCAGCGGGTCTTCGCCTTCCAGCACACAGCTATCGAGGCTGGCCAGGAGGATATCCTCGACCAGCGCCTCGACCCGTCCCAGTTCACGGTACAGCAGCCCCAGCTCCGTCAGCCCCGGCAGCTTGCCGCGCAGGAACTTGGCCGGCTCCGCCAGCTGTTGCAGCAACAGGCGCTGCAAGGCGCGACGGTGCTGGAACTCGGCTTCGGCCTGGGTCGAGAAGCGCCCCTCGCGCACCGTGCCGTTGTCCTCGACCAGCGCCGGATAGACCGTCATCGACAGCCCGGCGATCTTCTGCTGGGCGGTCTGCGCCACCTGCGCGAAGGCCTTGGCCTGTACCGGCTGCTCGGCCTTCTCGCTGCGCGGCAGGGCCAGCGCCGCCTGGCTGGCGGCGGCGAAGCGGGCGGTCAGCTCGGCGAGGTCGCGACCTTCGCCGAGGAACTTGCCCTGGGCGTCGACCACTTCGATGTTCATGCGCAGATGGCCTTCCACCAGCCCGGCCGCCTCCGCCCAGGCCTCGTCCGACACCCGCGCTCCGGTCATGCGCAGCAACTCCTGGCCCAGCGCCTGCGGCAATGCCCCTTGGCCGAACGCCATACGCGACAGGGCCGCCTTGACGAAGTCGGGCACCGGCACGAAGTTCTTGCGCAGGGCCTTGGGCAGGTTGCGCACCAGGGCGATGCACTTGGCCTCAAGCAGGCCGGGCACCAGCCATTCCAGGCGTTCGCCCGGCAGGTTCGGCAACAGCGGCGCCGGCACCCGCACGGTCACGCCGTCACGCGGGTGGTTCGGTTCGAAGTGATAGCTCAGCGACAGGCGCAGATCGCCCACCTGCAGGTGGTCCGGATACTGCGCGGCGGTGACCTCGCTGGCCTCGCGGGCGAGCACGTCCTCTTCGCGCATGATCAGCAGGTTCGGATCCTTCTGGCTGTTCATCCGGTACCAGCTGTCGAAGGTCGCCGTCTGGTGGATCTCTTCGGGCAGGCGCGCCTCGTAGAAGGCGTACAGCGTCTCCTCGTCGGCCAGAATATCGCGCCGGCGGGCCTTGGCCTCCAGCTCGTCGAGCTGCTCGAGCAGGCGCTTGTTGGCCGCCAGGCACTTGGCCCGGGACTGGATCTCGCCACCGACCAGGCCGTCGCGGATGAACAGCTCGCGGGAAGTAACCGGGTCGATCGGGCCGAAATGCACCGGTCGACGGCCGACCAGGATCAGCCCGTAGAGGGTAATCTGCTCGTAGGCCACCACCTGGCCGCGCTTCTTCTCCCAGTGCGGTTCGAAGTGGTTCTTCTTGATCAGGTGGGTGGCCAGCGGCTCGATCCAGTCCGGCTCGATCTTGGCCACCATGCGCGCATACAGCTTGGTGGTCTCCACCAGTTCCGCGGCCATCACCCACTGCGGTCGCTTGCGGCCGATGCCCGACGACGGGTGAACCCAGAAACGCCGCTGACGCGCGCCCTGATAGTCGCCCTCCTCGGTCTTCTGGCCGATCTGGCTGAGCAGGCCGCTGAGAATCGCCTTGTGCAGGGGCTGGTAGTCGCAGGCGTCCTTGTTCACCGCCAATTGCAGGTCGCGGCAGATCAGCGCCAGCTGGCGATGGGCGTCACGCCACTCGCGCAGGCGCAGGTAGTTGAGGAAGTTCTTGCGGCACCAGTTGCGCAGCGGGCTGGCGGTCAGCGCCTGGCGCTGCTCCTCGAAACCACGCCACAGGTTGACCAGCGCGGCGAAGTCGGAATCGACATCCTTCCACTGCGCATGGGCCTGGTCAGCGGCCTGCTGGCGCTCCGGCGGGCGCTCACGCGGGTCCTGCACCGACAGCGCGCTGGCGACGATCAGCACTTCCTGCAGGCTGCCCTGGCGGGCGCCTTCGAGCAGCATGCGGCCCAAACGCGGATCGATCGGCAGGCGCGCCAGCTGGCGGCCCAGCGGCGTCAGCTGGTTCTCGCGGTTGACCGCCGACAGTTCCTGCAACAGGTTGAAGCCGTCGCTGATGGCTTTGCCATCCGGCGGCTCGATGAACGGGAAGGCGTCGATCGCGCCCAGGCGCAGGTGCAGCATCTGCAGGATCACCGCGGCCAGGTTGGTGCGCAGGATCTCCGGGTCGGTGAACGCCGGCCGGCCGTTGAAATCGTCCTCGCTGTACAGGCGGATGCAGATGCCCGGCTCGACCCGGCCGCAGCGGCCTTTACGCTGGTTGGCGCTGGCCTGGGACACCGCCTCGATGGGCAGGCGCTGGACCTTGGCGCGGTAGCTGTAGCGGCTGATGCGCGCGGTGCCGCTGTCGATCACGTAGCGGATGCCCGGCACCGTCAGCGAGGTTTCGGCGACGTTGGTCGCCAACACCACGCGCCGGCCGCTGTGGGACTGGAAGATCCGCTGCTGCTCGGCCGGCGACAGCCGCGCATACAGCGGCAGGATCTCGGTGTGGCGCAGCTGCGCCTTGCGCAGGATCTCGGCGGCGTCGCGAATCTCGCGCTCGCCGGGCAGGAACACCAACACATCGCCCGGGCCCTTGCCCTGGCTGCGCTCGTGCTGGGCGATCTCGTCGAGGCTGGCTAGGATCGCCTGGTCGACGGAAAGGTCCTCCTCGACCTGGTTGCCCTCCTCGTCGTGCTCGCTGGTCAGCGGTCGGTACCAGGTTTCCACCGGGTAAGTGCGCCCGGACACCTCGATGATCGGCGCGCCGTCGAAGTGCTTGGAGAAGCGCTCCAGGTCGATGGTCGCCGAGGTGATGATCAACTTCAGGTCCGGGCGGCGGTGCAGCAGGGTCTTGAGATAGCCGAGCAGGAAGTCGATATTCAGGCTGCGCTCATGGGCCTCATCGACGATGATCGTGTCGTAGCGCTCGAGGAAGCGGTCGTGCTGGGTCTCGGCCAGCAGGATACCGTCAGTCATCAGCTTGACCAGGGTGTTCGAATCGCTCTGGTCCTCGAAGCGCACCTGGTAGCCAACCAGCGCCCCCAACGGCGTGCCCAGCTCCTCCGCGACCCGCGCCGCCACGCTGCGCGCGGCGATCCGCCGGGGCTGGGTGTGGGCAATCAGGCCATGGCTGCCGCGGCCCAGCTCCAGGCAGATCTTCGGCAGCTGGGTGGTCTTGCCGGAACCGGTCTCGCCGGCGATCACCAGCACCTGGTGCTCGGCCAGGGCCTTCTTGATCTCGTCGCGCTTGGCGGCGATGGGCAGGTTGTCGTCGTAACGAATGCTCGGCACGCTCTGCTGGCGCGCGGTGACCTGGGCGCAGGAGGCCTGGACCTTTTCCACCCACTGCGCGAGCTTGCCCTCGTCGGGGCGCTTGCGCAGCTCGTGCAATTGCCGGCGCAACCGATGGCGGTCGGCGATCATGGCGTGGTCGAGGTTCTTCAGCAGTTGGTCGATGGCGTGATCTGTCATGGGGCTTTTTAATGATGCAGGCGAGTGCTGCTTTTTCATGATCGGCAGGCGTAAGAGGCGCGATTGTCGCAGATTTGCGAAATCGATGCTGCCTGTGCCCGCCGTTCAGTCGCGATCACGTTCGAAATAGCGGGAGCGCTTGAACAACAACGGGGTAGCAATTGCGACGAAAAAAGCTGACCAGCCACCTGCCAACTAGCCTAAGACTGTGGGAAGCGTCCTAAGCTGCTGCAGCGCGGGGGGCAGACTTGCCAATGTTTAGCTCTCACCGGAATGAACGTCGCCATTCACTGCTTTAATCAACCTTACAGGCCATGTGAGTATCCAGGGATGCTTCCCGACCCGATGATCGCCCGCCCGCTGCCCCACCCTTCGCTGCCGAAGGCCAGGGCCCGTGCCGGTGAAAATCCGCTGGTCCATATCATTCTGGCGTTCTGGGCCCTGTGGCATTGCCGCCACGCGCGCCCACCGGACACTTCGCTCACGCATCCCTGACCCGACCCGGCCACCCTTGGCCGATTGACTCAGCCTGACCGCCCACCTGCGCGGCGGTCCTGCGTGCCCCAGAGCGAATCCACCATGCACTTTGCCCCCGCAGAGCAAGCCAGGCGTTTCCTGGCCGACAACCCCGATATCGACCTGATCGAACTGTTCATCCTCGATGCCAACGGCGTGCCACGCGGCAAGCTGCTGCACCGCGAGGAGCTGCTGGCAGTGTTCGAAAGCGGCCGCCCGCTGCCCAGCACCATCCTCGGCCTGACCCTAAACGGCGACGATGTCGAAGATTCGGGCCTGGTCTGGGACGTCGGCGACATCGACTGCCGTGCCTATCCGCTGGACGGCAGCCTGGTACGCCTACCCTGGCGCCGGGTGCCGACCGCCGCCGTGCAGGTCAGCATGCACCCCAGCGAAGGCCTGCCGGCCAGCGTGGCCGATCCGCGCCATGTGCTGCTGCGGGTGATCGACGCGCTCAAGGCCGATGGTTTCCACCCGGTGATGGCCTGCGAGCTGGAGTTCTACCTGCTCGACCAGCAGCGCGACGCCCAAGGCCGGCCGCAGCCAGCGCTGGACAGCGACGGAGGACGTCCGCGCGGGACCCAGGTGTATGGCCTGCGCGAGCTGGAGCAGATCGAACCCTTCCTCGCCGACCTCTATGCCGCCTGCAAGGCCCAGGGCATCCCGGCCCGCACGGCGATCTCCGAATACGCGCCCGGCCAGGTGGAGATCACCCTGGAACACGGCGACGCACTCGAGGCGATGGACCAGGCCGTGCGCTACAAGCGCCTGGTCAAGGGCGTCGCCAACGCCCACGGCATGCAGGCCTGCTTCATGGCCAAGCCGTTCGCCCAGCTGGCCGGCACCGGCATGCACATGCACCTGAGCCTGGCTGACGCCGCCGGCAACAACCTGTTCGCCAGCGAGGACAAGGCGGGCACCCCGCTGCTGCGCCAGGCGGTGGCCGGCATGCTGCGTCACCTGCGCGAATCGTTGCTGATGTTCTGCCCCAACGCCAACTCGTTCCGCCGCTTCCAGGCCAACAGCTATGCACCGCTGGCACCGACCTGGGGCGTGGACAACCGCACCGTCAGCCTGCGCGTACCCGGTGGCCCGGCCAACAGCCGGCATATCGAGCACCGCATCTGCGGCGCCGACGCCAACCCCTACCTGGCCGCCGCCGCGATTCTCGCCGCCACCCACCAGGGCATCCGTGAACAACTCGATCCCGGCGCACCGGTCGAGGGCAACGGCTATGCCCAGGCCGGCGAACACCTGCCCACCGACTGGCTCACCGTCCTCGAGGCCCTGGAAAATTCGAGCTGGGCCCGAGAGGCGCTGGGCGAGGCCTTCCTCGGCGTCTACCTCAAGGTCAAGCGCGCCGAGTACCGTCAGTTCATGGCCGAGGTCGGCGAGCAGGACTGGCGCTGGTACCTGCACCAGGCCTGATGCCCACGAGATTACAAGAAGGAACAAGCATGAACGCAGCAGTGAACAACGGCCCGGCCCAGCGCGCGCCGTCCTATTACAGCGCCACCCTCAACGACACGACCGAATACCCCACGCTCAAGGGCACGGTGCAGGTGGACGTGGCGATCATCGGCGGCGGCTTTACCGGCGTGGCCACCGCAGTGGAACTGGCGGAACGCGGCCTGAAGGTGGCCATCGTCGAGACCAACCGCATCGGCTGGGGCGCCAGCGGGCGCAACGGCGGCCAGGTCACCGGCAGCCTGTCGGGCGACGAGGCCATGCGCACGCAGATGCGCGACCGGCTGGGCGCCGAGGTGGACGATTTCATCTGGCAGCTGCGCTGGCGCGGCCACCAGATCATCGAGCAGCGCGTCAAGCGCTACGGCATCCAGTGCGACCTCAAGCACGGCCACCTGCACGCGGCGATGAAACCGTCGCACATGAACGAGCTGCGCGCCTTCGAGGCCGAGGCCCGGCGTCGTGGCATGGGCGACCTGGTGCAGTTGCTCGACCGCGACGCCATGCAGCAGCACCTGCAGAGCCCGCTGTACCTCGGCGCGCTGAAGAACCGCCGCAACCTGCACCTGCACCCGCTCAACCTGTGCCTGGGCGAGGCCCGCGCCGCCCATGGGCTGGGCGCCCTGGTGTTCGAGAACTCCGAGGTGCTGGAGATCGTCCACGGCCCGCGCCCGGCGGTGGTCACCGCCCAGGGACGGATCGAGGCACGCCAGGTGATGCTGGCAGGCGACGTGTATCACAAGCTGGAGAAGCGCCAGCTCAAGGGCAAGATCTTCCCGGCCATGGGCGGTATCGTCACCACCGCGCCGCTGGGCGATCTGGCCGAGCAGATCAACCCGCAGGACCTGGCGGTGTACGACTGCCGTTTCGTCCTCGACTACTACCGCCTGACCGCCGACAAGCGCCTGCTGTTCGGCGGCGGCGCCAACTACTCCGGGCGTGATTCACGGGACATCGAAGGCGAACTGCGCCCGTGCATCGAGCGCACCTTCCCGGCGCTCAAGGGCGTGCCGATCGAGTTCCAGTGGAGCTGCGCCATGGGCATCGTGGTCAACCGCATCCCGCAGCTGGGCAAGCTGTCGGACAACGTCTGGTACTGCCAGGGGTATTCCGGGCACGGCATCGCCACCAGCCATATCATGGGCGAGATCATGGCCGAGGCATTGACCGGGACACTGGAGAAGTTCGATACGTTCGCGGGCTGCCGGCACATCAAGGTGCCGATGGGCGACTTGCTGGGCAATCCGCTGCTGGCGGCGGGGATGTGGTACTACCAGATGCTGGAAAAGCTGCGCTGAGTTTCCTGTATCGCAAACGTGGGAGCGGGCTTGACCCGCGATGGCTTCGACTCGTTACCTGAGCTGACGCTATCGCGGGGCAAGCCCGCTCCCACGTTTCAATCCCAAAGCGCGCTGCGGCTCAGGCGATCTTCTTCAGGCCCTGCTTCTTCAGCTCTTCGTCGCGCAGCTCGCGGCGCAGGATCTTGCCGACGTTGGTGGTCGGCAGCGCGTCGCGGAACTCGATGGCCTTGGGCACCTTGTAGCCAGTGACGTTGGCGCGCATGTGCTCCATCACCTGCTCCTTGGTCAGGGTCATGCCCGGCTTGACCACGATGAACACCTTGATCACCTCGCCGGACTTCTCGTCCGGGATGCCGATGGCCGCGCACTGCAGCACGCCCGGCAGCGCGGCGAGCACGTCTTCAAGCTCGTTGGGGTACACGTTGAAGCCGGACACCAGGATCATGTCCTTCTTGCGATCGACGATGCGCATGTAGCCGTCCGGCTGGATCAGGGCGATGTCGCCGGTCTTCAGCCAGCCGTTGCTGTCGATGATCTCGGCGGTGGCGTCTTCACGCTGCCAGTAGCCCTTCATCACCTGCGGCCCCTTGATGCACAGCTCGCCCACCTCGCCCAGGGGCAACTCCTGGCCGTTGTCGTCGATGATCTTGCACAGGGTGGACGGCACCGGGATGCCGATGGTCCCCAGCTGGTTGGCCGAAGTCGGGTTGACCGCCGCCACCGGGCTGGTCTCGGTCATGCCGTAGCCTTCGCAGATAGCGCAGCCGGTCACCGTCTTCCAGCGCTCGGCCACACTCTGTTGCAGGGCCATGCCGCCGGACAGGGTGATCTTCAGCGCCGAGAAGTCGAGGTTGCGGAACGTCTCGTTGTTGCACAGGGCGACGAACAGCGTGTTGAGGCCAACGAAACCGCTGAACTTCCACTTGCCCAGTTCCTTGACCATGGCCGGCAGGTCGCGTGGGTTGCTGATCAGCACGTTGTGGTTGCCGATGAGCATCATGGCCATGCAATGGAAGGTGAAGGCGTAGATGTGGTACAGCGGCAGCGGGGTGATGAGGATCTCGCAGCCTTCGTGCAGGTTCGAACCCATCAGCGCGCGACACTGCAGCATGTTGGCGACCAGGTTGCGGTGGGTGAGCATCGCGCCCTTGGCCACGCCGGTGGTACCGCCGGTGTACTGCAGCACGGCGACATCGCCGGACTGCGGGTTGGCCTCGGTCACCGCACCGCCTTTGCCCAGCGCCAGGGCGTCGTTGAAGCGCACGGCGCCCGGCAGGTGGTAGGCCGGCACCATTTTCTTCACGTACTTGATGACGCTGTTGATCAGCAAACGCTTGAGAGGTGGCAACAAGTCGGCCACTTCGGTGACAATGACATGTTTGACCTGGGTCTTGGGCACCACCTTTTCCGCCAGGTGCGCCATGTTGGCCAGGCATACCAGGGCCTTGGCCCCGGAATCGTTGAACTGGTGCTCCAGCTCCCGCGCGGTGTACAGCGGGTTGGTGTTGACCACGATCAGGCCGGCGCGCATGGCACCGAACACAGCGACGGGATACTGCAGGACGTTGGGCAGCTGGACAGCGATGCGATCACCCGGCTTCAGGTCGGTGTGCTGCTGCAACCAGGCGGCGAAGGCGCCGGACAGGGTATACAGCTCGCCGTAGGTGATGGTCTTGCCCAGGTTGCTAAAGGCAGGTTTGTCGGCAAAGCGTTGGCAGGATTGCTTGAGTACCGCCTGGATATTGGGGAATTCGTCAGGATTGATGTCCGCCGTGACCCCGGCTGGGTACTTATCCTTCCAAAAATGTTCGATCATGGAAGCCCGCTCCTTCAGCAACAGCGAATTCGGTACGCGTCGATGCGCTTATTATTGATATGAGAGGCCGGCTCATTGCAAACCGGATCCTCTGAAAGCGCGCCGAGAGTAACAGCTTTGCAAGGGGTCGACTAGAGGCCGAAATGGGCCGGCGGGTCACGAAAATGACTCAATGAACTATACAGGTCATTTTTAGAGTAATTATACAAAATGTCGCAAATCCGCCTGAAAGCCCTGCCCTAGATAGGCCTTGCGATTGCGTCAGCCTGGGCGACGACGCTGTCAGAGATGACACAATCGCGGGCCTACCATCAGGCGATGTCGCGCAACTCCCTACGAAGGATCTTGCCCACCGGCGTCATCGGCAGCGATTCGCGCAGCACGATGTGCTTGGGCACCTTGTAGCCGGTGAAGTTGGTCTTGCAGAACGCCTTGAGTTCATCGACGCTCACCCCGCCCGCACGCGGCACCACGAACAGCTTCACCGCCTCGCCGGTGCGCTCGTCCGGCACGCCGATCACCGCGCAGCTGGCCACCTGCGGATGGCCCATCACTACGTCCTCGATCTCGTTGGGATACACGTTGAAGCCCGAGACGATGATCATGTCCTTCTTGCGGTCGACGATGCGGGTGAAACCGTCCGGGTCGATGACGGCGATGTCGCCGGTCCTCAGCCAGCCTTCGGCATCCAGGACCTGGTTGGTGGCCTCAACCTGCTGCCAGTAGCCTTTCATGACCTGCGGTCCCTTGATGCACAACTCACCACGCTCGCCCAGCGGCTGCTCGTGACCTTCGTCGTCGATCACCTTGAACGCCGTGCCAGGCACCGGGAGCCCCACGGTCCCCAGGCGCGCCAACTGGCCATAGGGATTGGTGCTGGCCGCCGGCGAGGTTTCGGTCAGGCCGTAGCCTTCGACAATGCGGCAACCGGTGAGGGCCTCCCAGCGCTCCGCGGTGGCCTTGACCAGCGCGGTGCCGCCGGAGTTGGTGATCTTCAGCGCGGAGAAATCCAGCGACTTGAAACCCGGGTTGTCCATCAGCGCGACGAACAGCGTGTTCAAGCCCACCAGCGCCGAGAATCGCCACTTGCCCAGCTCCTTGATGAAGCCGGGGATATCCCGGGGGTTGGTGATCAGCACGTTATGGTTGCCGGTTACCATCATGCACATGCAGTTCGCGGTGAAGGCATAGATGTGGTAAAGCGGCAGCGGCGCGATCATCACTTCCTGCCCTTCCTTGATCAGCGGCTGGCCATCGGGGCCGTGCTGACCGAAGCAGGCCAGTACCTGGAGCATGTTGGCCACCAGGTTGCCATGGGTGAGCATGGCGCCCTTGGCCAGCCCGGTGGTGCCGCCGGTGTACTGCAGCACCGCGATGTTCTCCAGGGTTTGCGCCACCGGCCTGTGAGGGAGCTCGCGCCCCTGGCGCAGCACCTGCTTGAACGACACGGCCTGGGGCAACTGGTAGGCCGGCACCATCTTTTTCAGCTTGTCGACTACGGTGTTGACCAGCCAGCCCTTGGCCGTCGGCAGCAGGTCGCCCATCTTCGCCTCGATCAGGTACTCGATGCCGGTGTCGGGCAGCACCTCCTGCACACGCTTGCCGAACATGTTCAGGTACACCAGGGCGCGGGCGCCGGAGTCCTTGAACTGGTGGCGCATCTCGCGCTCGGTGTACAGCGGGTTGGTGTTGACCACGATCAGGCCGGCGCGCATGGCGCCGAACACCGCGATGGGGTATTGCAGGACATTGGGCATCTGCACCGCGATGCGGTCGCCCGGCACCAGTTCGGTGTGCTGCTGCAGCCAGGCGGCGAAGGCCGCCGAATGACGCTCGAGATCGGCATAGCTCAGGGTGACGCCGAGGTTGCTGTACGCCGGACGGTCGGCGAAGCGCTTGCAGCAGCGCTCGAAGACGTCGACGACGGATGTGTAGGCCTTCATGTCAATGGTGGAAGGTACGCCCGCCGGGCGCTTGTCGTTCCAGAAGTCGGCTTGCATTTATTGTTGTTCCTCTAACGGGACATCCCTGACCTGATCGCCTGCTGGCAAAAAGGTGTTCAGCCGACGTTAGCAGCTCTGTTGAGGGTGGCAAATACGCCAAGTGCCGCCATTAACATTGTGAATCTCTTTTCTGCCCTTCCTGCAATTGACGGCTTTGCGCATACACTGTTGGGCAACCTCCGCGCGCAAGGACCCGCCATGCCCCACGACGCCTTCTGGCTCCCCGCCAGCGAGCATTGCAGCCTTTATGTCCACCAATGGCTGCCGGCCACACCGGTCAAGGCCGTGGTGTTGCTGGCCCATGGCATGGCCGAGCACGCCGGGCGCTACCAGCGCCTGGGCCATGCGCTCAACGCCGCCGGCTACGGGCTGCTCGCCCCCGACCTGCGCGGCCACGGCCGCACCGCCGAGCTGGGCAGCCTGGGCCTGTTCGCCCGGCAAAATGGCTGGAATGCCGTACTCAACGACCTGGGCCTGCTGGCCCAGCACATCGGCCAGCAGTTTCCAGGAACCCCGCTGTTCCTGTTCGGCCACAGCATGGGCAGCTACATCGCCCAGGCCTACCTGCTGCACCACAGTGCCAGCCTGCAGGGCGCGATCCTCAGCGGCTCGAACTTCCAGCCGGTGGCGCTGTACCGCGCGGCGCGCCTGATCGCCCGTCTCGAGGCCTGGCGCCAGGGCCCTCTGGGCAAGAGCGCGCTGATCGACTGGCTGTCGTTCGGCTCGTTCAACAAGGCATTCAAGCCCAACCGCACCGCCTTCGACTGGTTAAGCCGCGATGACGCGGAGGTGGACAAGTACATCGCCGACCCGCTGTGCGGCTTTCGCTGCAGCAACCAGCTATGGCTCGACCTGCTGCAGGGCCTGGCGCAGATCAGTCAGAAAAAGAACCTGGCGCAGATCGATCCGAACCTGCCGATCTTCGTGGTGGGCGGCGAATGTGATCCGGTGAGTGCCGGCAAGCGTCTCACCCACCTGGCCGACGCCCTGCGCGCGACCGGCAACCGTCATGTACAGTTGCGCATCTACCCCGGCGCACGCCACGAAGTGCTCAACGAAACCCATCGCGACGAGGTCACCGCCGAGATCATCGGCTGGCTGGAGCAGGCGCTGGCCCTTGGCCGCCCCGCCCGCAGTGAATGATCGGCAGCCTCGCCCCCCACAAGGAAGCCCCTGATGACCCAGGTCACCAACACGCCTTACGAAGCCCTCGAAGTCGGCCAGAAAGCTGAATACAAGAAGTCCGTGGCAGAACGCGATATCCAGCTGTTCGCCGCCATGTCCGGTGACCACAACCCGGTGCATCTGGATGCCGAGTTCGCCGCCAAGAGCATGTTCAAGGAGCGCATTGCCCACGGCATGTTCAGCGGCGCGCTGATCAGCGCCGCGGTGGCCTGCACCTTGCCTGGCCCTGGCACCATCTATCTGGGCCAGCAAATGAGCTTCCAGAAGCCGGTGAAGATCGGTGACGAACTGACCGTGCGCCTGGAAATCCTCGAGAAGCTGCCCAAGTTCAAGGTGCGTATCGCCACCAACGTATACAACCAGAACGACGAGCTGGTGGTCGCCGGCGAAGCCGAGATCCTCGCGCCGCGCAAACAGCAGACCGTCGAGCTGGTGAGCCCGCCGGAATTCGTTGCCAGCTGAAAGTACAGCGGCTGCTACAGGTCTTGCACTCGGCCTGAGCGCTTACCCCAGCTCGCGTAAGCGTCGCTCGATATGACGACGCTCCGGCCCCTGCCGGGTAAGCGTCAGCGCCTGCAGCCAGGCCTTGCGGGCCTGTTCGGTATTGCCCAGTTGACGATGCAGTTCGGCGCGCGCGGCGTGGGCCAGGTGGTAGTCGCCCAATTCGCCCCGCTCGAGAATTGCTTCAACCGCGCGCAACCCGACCTGTGCGCCATCACGCCGGGCCAGGGCTGCGGCCCGGTTCAGCTCCACCACTGGTGACGGCCAGTGGCGCTGCAGCACATCATACAGGCCGACGATCTCGTCCCAGTCGGTGGCCTCGGCGCTGGGCGCTTCGGCATGCAGCGCGGCAATCGCCGCCTGCACGCTGTAGGGGCCGAACTCCCGACTGCCCAGTGCCTGGCGCACCAACTGGCTGCCCTCCTCTATCTGTGCCCGGTCCCACAGACCGCGGTCCTGCTCATCAAGCAGCACCAGCTCGCCGTGGGCGTCGCTGCGCGCGTTCTGCCGCGAGGCCTGCAACAGCATCAACGCCAGCAGCCCCAGCACTTCGGCATCCGGCAGCAATTGCGCCAGCAACCGGCCCAGGCGGATGGCTTCGTCAGTCAGCGCACGCGTGGTCACATCCTCGCCCGAAGATGCCGAATAGCCCTCGTTGAACACCAGGTAGATCACCCGCAGCACGCTCTCCAGCCGCTCCGGCAATTCGCCCAGCTCCGGTACCTGGTAGGGGATCTTCGCATCGCGGATCTTGGCCTTGGCCCGCACGATGCGCTGGGCGATGGTCGCCGGGCTCTGCAGGAAGGCGCGGGCGATCTGCTCGGTGGTCAGGTCGCAGACCTCACGCAATGTCAGCGGCACCTGGGCATCGAAGGCCAGGGCCGGGTGGCAGCAGGTAAAGATCAGGCGCAGCCGATCATCGACCAGCAGTTCCTGCTCGCCCGGATCCTGGGCCTCGCCTTCCAGCAGCATGATCAGGTCCGCCTGGGAGCGGTCGAAGCGGGCACGCCGGCGCAAGGCGTCGATGGCCTTGAAACGGCCGGCGGAGACCAGCCAGGCCCGCGGATTGTCCGGGATGCCATCGCGCTGCCAACGTTCGACGGCAATGAAGAACGCGTCATGCAAGGCCTCCTCGGCCAGGTCGAAGTCTCCCAGCAGGCGGATCAGGGTGGCCAGGATGCGCCGGGAGTCGCGGCGGTAGACCGCCGCCACTTCATCACGGATTTGCCCTTCGCTGTTCATCAGCCCGGCGATACCTGGTTCATCGTGGTTCTCCATTCACGTCAGGGTTGCAGCTCTCGCACCGGGCGCACTTCGACGCTGCCGACCCGCGCCGCGGGAATGCCCTTGGCGATGTTCAACGCTTCATTGAGGTCGCGGGCATCGACCAGGTAGAAACCGGCCAACTGCTCCTTGGTCTCGGCGAACGGGCCATCGGTCAGGCTCATCCGACCGGCGCGCACGCGCACCGTTGTGGCCGTCTGCACGGGCTTGAGCGCCTCGGCGGCGATCATCCGCCCGGAGCCCTGGATGGACTCGGCGTAAGCCATGCATTCGGCGTCCTCGGGGCTGTCGGGCAGGCTGTGCAACAGCGCTTCATCACAATAGACCAGGCACAGGTATTTCATGATCGTCTCCGGGGCAAGGTGGCGATAGGCGGTCGAGGGCATTCAGGGTTTGAGATCGAACAGCGCTTTTTGCGTTTCTATGTCGAACGGCGCCGACCAGTGTTCGTGGATGACCTGCCATTGGCCGGCGCTGCGCCGGTAGCCGACAGTGGCGCGCATGAAACCGCACTGGCTCTCATCGTCGCCCGGGCCACAGCGGTTGAGCCAGTGGGCCAGGCCCAGGTCGCCGTCGGCGTGCACGGTCAGTTGCGCCAGTTCGAACACCATCGGCCCGGTGCACATGCCCATGCACATTTCCCAATGGGCGCGGTAGGCGGCCTTGCCTTTGAATTGCAGGGCCTGGATGGCGTCGAAGGCAAGAATGTCGTCGGCGTAGGGGGCGACGATACGGTCCACGTCACGCTCGCGCACGGCTTGCATCCACTGCTCGATCAGTTGCTCCAGTTCACGCTCGGCTGCAGTGTTCATCGGTGTTTGCTCCGAAGATTCATCAGGGTTGGTGGTGACGCTTTCAACACTGGTCGAACGGGAAAACGGCAAATCGACAACTGCCCGGAAATTTTCAGTCGAGGGGCGCGACTGGCTTGAGGAAGTACACGACACGCTCGGTCTCGGCAAAGCCCAGGGCCGCGTGCATGCGCTGGCTGCCAAGGTTGTCCAGCGCGGCGTCCGAGGCCAGCTCGCGGCAACCTTTGCCATCGGCCCACCGTTCGACAGCCGCGATCAGCTGGCGGGCGACACCCTGGCCGCGTGAAGCCTGTTCGACAAAGACGCCTTCGAGGTACGCCACCGGCGAAGTGTTGCTGCCATTGACATAGTCATGACGCACCGACGCCTCGGCCAGCCCTTGCGCCCTGCCCTGCTCGTCATACGCCAGCAGGGCCACGAAGGTTGCGGGGCGGCCGGCGATATCGACCATTTCCGCCAGGTGGTCAGTCGCCGCACTGTCGGGCCACAAGGCGCTGCGCAAGTGCAGCCAGGCCGGACTGCCCGGGTCAGTGCAGGGTTGGATCATTGCCATTTCTGGGAACTCCATGACTCAAACAGGTGTAGACAAGATGAACTCACGATAACCGGAGAGAATCACATACACAGCGAAATAACAGAAAATGGCCGCCGACAGCAGGTAGGACCACGTCAGCAGCCGATCCCCAAGCAGACGCCCACCATGGCTGGCGATGCCGCAGAGCGACACGCACCAGACCAACCCGGCGGCGAAGAAGCCCCCGAGGAACAGTCCCGCATCGAGCAGACTGCCGCCACCGGACCTTGAGATCAGCACCCCACCCACCGCCGCGAACCAGAGGATCGCACTGGGCGATGACATGGCCAGGAAGATCCCACGCAGGAACTCGCGCCAGCCCGACTCCACCACCACCTCGCCCCGCGACTCCAGATGCCCGCCGCGCCAGGCCGCCAGCAACATCTTCACGGCAAACCACACCAGCAGCGCCGAGCCGCCCAGCCACAAGGTCCAGCGCACGCTTTCGAACTGCAACAGCACGGTCATCCCAGCCAAAGCAGCAATTGCATAGACCAGGTCGCCGACGCAGGTACCCAGGCCCAGCCAGAACCCCTGGAGAAACCCGCGCTGCATGGCCAGGGTGATCATGGCGATATTGGCCACCCCGATATCCAGGCAAAGGGAAAGACTGAGCAGAAAACCGTTGGAGAAAGGCATGGCGCACTCTGGGCATATTCAGGGGTGCACATTGAACCCGAGGGGACGCTTGCCGTACAGAAAGAAAGCTCACTCGCTCAGACAGGTCCCGCCAACACCTGCGCATAGCGCCCGCGATCCACATTAGCGCCACTGAGCACCACAGCGACACGCTTGCCGGCCTGGCGCCCACGCTCCTGCATCAATGCGGCCAGGGCAGCGGCACCGGCACCTTCGGCGGTATTGTGGGTGGTCTCGTGATAGAGGCGCATGGCCTCGGCGATCTCGTCATCGCTCACCCGCACGATACGTGCGGCATGCTCGCGCACCAGGGCGAAGGCGTCGGGGTGCGGCACGCGGCAGGCCATGCCGTCGGCGAAAGTGTCGGCGCTGGCGGTGGTGACGATGCGCCCCCGCTCGAAGCTCTGGGCATAGGCATCCGCAGCACTGGAGACCACGCCGACGATCTCGGTGTCCAGCCCCAGCAGGTTGCGCGCCTGGATCAGCCCGCAGATGCCCGAACCCATGCCGATCGGCACGTACACGCAATCCAGGCCAGCCACCGCCTCGAACAGCTCCAGCGCATAAGTGGCCACGCCACGCACCAGTT
This sequence comes from Pseudomonas sp. P110(2024), assembly GCF_057480795.1. Taxonomy (NCBI): domain Bacteria; kingdom Pseudomonadati; phylum Pseudomonadota; class Gammaproteobacteria; order Pseudomonadales; family Pseudomonadaceae; genus Pseudomonas; species Pseudomonas sp. P110(2024). The sequence continues at coordinate 223,999 of NZ_JBLIYT010000010.1, read as the reverse complement.
CCGGGTGGAACGACGGGACCATCGCGTAGCCGCGCGCCTCGGCCAGGCGCGCCGCCTCTTCACGGGCAACGTCGAAGTCCGCGCCGTGCTCCACCAGTTCCGCGCCCAGGGCACGCATGGCGGCGTTCTTCTCTCGCGAGTTGCCTTCAGGCACCACGATCACCAGCGGCAAGCCCGCCTGGCGCGCGGCCAGGGCCATGCTCTGGCCATGGTTGCCGCGGGTGGCGGTGACCAGCCCGCGCGGGACGTCGCCGCCGGCCAGCAGGGAACGCACGTAGACCAGCCCGCCACGCACCTTGAAGGCACCGGTGGGGGCATGGTTCTCGTGCTTGACCCAGAGTTGGCAACCCAACCGCTCGGCCAGCAGCGGCCAGGCATGCTGCGGGGTCGGTGGCACGTGCTGGTGTACAAAATCGGCGGCTTCACGCAGGGCGGGCAAGTCGAACATGGCGATCTTCCTTCATCGGTAGGGCTTGATCCGATCCTAAGCGCCGGTCATTGTATGGGTCCAAATATATATTGCATGGGTAGCAATTTCGTGTGGATTCCCGCCCTGCCAGACAACGACCAGCCGCGCTACCTGGCGCTGGTCGAGGCCATTGCCAGCGCCATCGAACAGGGTGAGCTAAAAGCTGGTGAACGCCTGCCGCCCCAGCGTCGTCTGGCCTGGGCGCTGGGCCTTAACCCGAGCACCACGCAACAGGCTTACCGCGAAGCCGCGGCGCGGCACCTGGTGTCCGGGGAGGTGGGGCGCGGCACCTATGTGCTGGCCAGCAGCAAGGAGGCGACGCTGTTTCGCCTCAAGCAGCCCGACCGCCAGCATCAGGTGATCGACCTGTCGACCAACGTGCCGGTGGCCGACCCGCACAATCTTGACCTCGAGTACAGCCTGCGCAGGTTGCTCGAACAGGGTGAAACCGCCCTGCTCGACCATTACCTGGGGCCGGAGCAACTGCTGCTGGGGCGGATCCAGGGCACTCGCTGGTTGGCCAATCGTGGCCTGGACCTCAGGCCGGAGGAAGTGTTGCTCTGCGGTGGCGCCCAGCAGGCCTTGGTAATGGTGTTGCAGTCGCTGTGCCAGGCGGGCGAGCCGGTGATGGTCGAGGCGTTGACCGCCCCGGGCATCAAGGCGGCCTGTCGTCAGTTGCGCCAGCCGGTGCACGGGGTCGCGCTGGATGAGCAGGGTTTGCGCCCTGACGAGCTGGACCGCGTCGTCCGGGCCAGTGGCGCGCGCGTGCTGGTGACCACCCCGACCCTGCACAACCCGACCGGGGCATGCATGGACAAGGCCCGGCGCCAGGCACTGGCGGAAGTCATCCGCCGCCACGACTTGCTGGTGATCGAGGATGACGTGTATGGCGCCTTGACCGATCGGCCGCCGCTCTACCCTTTGCTCGAAGGCCGCGGCGTGCTGATCAGTAGCATGTCCAAGACCGTGGCCGCCGGCCTGCGCCTGGGCTGGATCGTGGCGCGGCCAGCGTTGCTGGAGCAGATCGATCCTTATGCCCAGGCCACCCACTGGTCGGTTTCGCCGTTGAACCTGCACATCGCTTGCCAGTGGATTTCGGACGGGACCGCCGCACGGCGACTGGCCTGGCAGCGGGAGGAACTGGCCGAGCGTTGGCGCCTGGCGCGGGCGTTGCTGGGTAATGCATTGCCGGTGGATGGCGTGCCTTCGCCACATGTCTGGCTGGCCACGCCTGGAGAGGCCGAGGCGCTGGTTGCCCGGTGTCGAGCGCAAGGGGTGGAGATCGTGCCGGCCAGCGTGTTCGCGGTGGGCACGGAGCGTGTGCGGGCAGTGCGGGTCAGCCTGTCGGCGGCGCACAGCCGGGCGCAGTTGAAGCAGGGGCTGGAGCTTCTGGGGGCGGGCTTGACCCGCGATTGCAACTGATCGCCATCGCGGGGCAAGCCCGCTCCCACGGGCCCTGACGGGGCCAACAGCCTCAATTCAGCCGGCAACCCTCGCCCAAGGCACGGTACTGAAGGGTGTGCACCTGTCCTTGATGGTCCTCGTAGGTCATGGTGGCGGGCACCACTTCACAGACGTTGGGGATTGTCGACAGGCTGATCACGCGCTTGATGTCGAGGTTGGTGGAATAGTCATACTGCTCGACCACGGGTTGGGTGTCTGCGGTCTTGACCTGGTCCGCGAAGGCGAGCGAGGACATACCGACCAATGCAAGAATCAGTAAGGCTTTCATGGATAACGACCTTGATGGCTATCAAGCTGATCGCGTGACTTCTGATGCCGTCAATGGCGCGGAGAAGTTGTCATCGACTGCGAAGATGACACGAAGTACCGATCCCGCTTTATCGTACTGCCGGGGGGATGAGTGAAAGTCTACTCCGCAGTCGGAATAGTTGAACCCCGGAGTCGGATATTCACCCTTGCCGGATTTGCAACAATCTGCGACAAAGCACCGTCATTTTTCCTGCTTCTTGCAGCGCCCTACGAGCCACGCATGCCGCCCCTGACCTGTACCCGCCTGCCTCCGATCCAACGCCGCCTGCTGGAGCAATTCTATCGCCAGCATGGTTCGCGCATGCGCGCCGCCGGTGATGGCGAACAATGGGTGGCACGCAGCGGTGAAATCATTGGCGGGATGAATCTGTCCCCTGTCGAGGACGGCTACTGGCTGACCGGACTGTTCGTCGCCCCGCAATGGCGTGGACAGCAGGTCGCTTCACAGCTGCTGCAAACCGCGCTGGGCGCTGCCACCACCCCGACTTGGCTGTTCTGCCATCCGGACCTGACGCCCTTCTACCAACGCCTGGCCTTCACCTCGGCCACCACGCTGCCCGAAGCCCTGGCCTCGCGCCTGGCCCGCTACCAGCGCAGCAAGCCCCTGGTGGCGCTGGTGCGGGATCAGTCGTCGGCCACGTCGAGCCCAGGGAACAGCACATCGGTATAACCGAACTTGCTGAAGTCCTGAATGCGCGAAGGGTATAGCCGGCCGATCAGGTGATCGCACTCATGCTGCACCACCCGCGCATGAAAACCATCGGCAAAGCGGTTGATCGGGTTGCCCTGCGGGTCGATGCCCGAATAGCTGATGTGCTTGTAGCGCGGCACCACGCCACGCAGGCCCGGCACCGACAAACAGCCCTCCCAGCCATCCTCGAGCTCCGTGGCCAGCGGCGTGATCACCGGGTTGAGCAAGATGGTCCGCGGCACTGGCTCGGCGTCCGGATAGCGCTCGCTGCGCTCGAAGCCGAAGATCACCAGTTGCAGGTCGATGCCGATCTGCGGCGCGGCCAGGCCGACGCCTCCGACATGGGCCATGGTCTCGAACATGTCGTCGATCAGTTGCTCGAGCTCGGGGCTACCGAGCATGTGCTCCGGCACGGGCGGGGCGATGCGCAGCAGGCGTTCATCACCCATTTTGAGAATGTCGCGGATCATCAGGTATTCGGCTCGCGGGTCTGGGGTTCGGGGGGCACCGGGTGCTCATGCCCAAGCACGGTAATACTCTGTTGCGGATTGTCTTCGGCGAACGCTTTCTCACCGGGGTTCTTGCCCTCGGCGGACATGTGCTCGATCACCGCGTTCATCTCGGCCCCGAGCAGCAGTACGGCGGCGGAGATGTAGAAGTACAGCAGCAACACGATGATCGCCCCGATACTGCCATACATGGCGTTGTAGTCGGCAAAGGTCTTCACGTAGTAGGCAAAGCCCAGCGACGCAACGATCCACACCACCACCGCCAGCACCGAGCCTGGGGTGATGAAGCGGAATTTCTGCTTCACATCGGGCATCACGTAGTAGATCAGCGCCACCGCCACCATCATTAGGATGATGATCGCCGGCCAACGCAGGATGGTCCAGACGACCACCACCGCCTCCTCCAGCCCCACCTGGGAGGCGATCCACTCCATGACCTGCGGCCCCAGCACCATCAACGCGGCGGCCGCCAGGAGCATGCCGGCGATGCCGACGGTGTAGATGATCGACAGTGGGATGCGCTTCCACACCGGCCGCCCTTCAGGCACGTCGTAGGCGGCGTTCATCGCGCTCATCATCAGGCGCACCCCCGCCGAGGCAGTCCACAGGGCGATTACGATACCCACCGACAGCAATCCGCCCTTGGACTGCTGCAACTGGTCGATCACCGGGTTGACCTGCTCCAGGGCCTGGGGCGGCAGCACCAGCTCGGACTGCAGGCGCAGCCAGGAGAAGAAGTCAGGCAGGTGCAGGAAACCGATCAGGGCGATCAGGAACAGCAGGAACGGGAACAGCGAAAACAGCATCTGGTAGGCCAGCGCGGAAGCATAGGTGGACATCTCGTCGTCAATGAATTCCTTGACGGTGCGCACCAGCACGCGGTGCAGGGGCAGACCGCGCAGGTCGGGGAAAATCATAGCGTCTCCTTTCGCCGCTTGATCGGGGTGGCATAGCACCAAGTCTAATAGACCAGGCGGCGGGCTTGCTGTTCGCTGGCGCGTTGCCGAACGCACAAAGCAATCGCGGGGCAAGTGCGCTCCCACCGGATGAGCGCGCACTGCCCCGCGACATTACCACTGCGATCAAGGCTTCTTCACGGCATCCTTGACCTTGCCCACGGCCTGCTGCGCCTCGCCCTTCAGCTCCTGGGCCTTGCCCTCGGCGCGCAGCTTGTCGTTGTCGGTCACCTTGCCGACGCCCTGCTTGATGTTGCCCACGGCCTCATTGGCCAGGCCTTTCGCTTTATCCTTGGTGCCACTCATGGGATGTCTCCTTGCCGAAAAGACACGGAAAATCGTGTCGACACCTGATCGACCCTAGGTCATCGGCAAGAGTTTCAATTAGTTCGCCTGGACCCGGCCCAACGGTTCAAAGCGTTCCCCGCGGGCGCGGCGGCATGCCGATGCGACTTGCCCCGCGATGAGCCCACCCGCACAATACCAGGCCAATCTAGCGTCAACCCGCAGGAACCTGCATGAAACTCGACAAACCCACCGCCATCGCTCGGCGCAACGAAGCGCTGAACCGGCCGGTGCTCAACCGCGACAACACCCTGTTCGCCATCCTCGACAAAAAGCGCAACCTGTGGTGGTTCGAGGTGCCTGTGGCGCTGCTGCGCAAAGGTCAGCCCGACTGGGTCAACCTGCTGCTGCATACTCCGGAGACCGATGAACTGCAGCACCTAAAGGTGCCGACCAACTTCCTGCGCGCTCACCAGGAGCAGATGGAAGTGCGCAACGCCGGCAAGCGCCGCTCGACCATCAGCCTGGCCCTGAGCGCCGACCGCGACTCGCTGCTGCGCGACAGCCGCCCGGGTGGCGAGCAGCTGGACTTCAGCACCTTCGTGCAGGCCTGATCAGGCCCGCTCAATGCGATCGTCATGGATGACGATCCGGCCCTGCTTGAACAGTGCGCCGATGGCTTTCTTGAAGTTGCCCTTGCTGACATTGAACATCTGGCTGATCAGCGCCGGATCGCTCTTGTCGCACACCGCCAGCACACCGCCATTGGCCTCCAGACGCTGCATGATCTGCTCGGGCAAGCCGTCGGCCAGGGCCTGGCCCACCGGCTGCAGGCTCAGGGCGATCTTGCCGTCGGCGCGCACTTCCTTGATGAAGCCCTTCTCGTGCATGCCTGAACGCAGGAACTTGAACACTTCGTTCTTGTGGATCAGGCCCCAGTGGCGATTGTTGATGATCGCCTTGAAGCCCATCGGCGTCTCGCCGGCCACCAGCAGCTCCACCGGCTGGCCGACCTGATAGTCCACCGGGGTGCGGTCGAGGTAGCGGTCCAGCTTGGCGGTAGCGGTGATGCGCCGGGTGCGCTTGTCCAGATAGGCGTGGACCACGCAGTAGTCACCGATCTTCAGTGGCCGGGACTCCTCCGAGTAGGGCATCAGCAGGTCCTTGGACAGGCCCCAGTCGAGGAAGATGCCCGCGCCGTTGATGTCCTTGACCTTGAGGCTGGCGAACTCGCCCACCTGCATCTTCGGCTTTTCGGTGGTGGCGATCAGCTGGTCCTCGCTGTCGAGGTAGATGAACACGTTGAGCCAGTCGTCCAGTTCGAGCTCGGCATCCTTGGGGAAGTAGCGCCTTGGCAGGAGGATTTCGCCGTCGGCGCCGCCGTCCAGGTACAGGCCAAATTCCACGTGTTTCACGATTTGCAAACTGTTGTAACGCCCAAGCAGAGCCATTTCCGAAGATCCTCAAGACAAGGCGGCTATTCTAACACTTGACCCGCCCGTCCGCCCGAGCGCGCATGCGCCGGAACCCTCGGGCCCACCTTGCGTCCACCGCCTGGCCAGCCTGTGCAAGGATTCGCTCATGCCCCGACGCCTGATCCACGCCCTACTGCTCGTCATTGGCTTCGCCCTGGCCCTCGTGGCCTGCAGCCGCATCGACCTGGCCTACCGCAACCTCGACCGCCTGGTGCCCTGGTCGCTTGGCGATTACCTGGACATGAACCGCGAGCAGAAACAGTTGCTCGACGAACGGCTTAAGCAACAACTGGCCTGGCACTGCAAAACACAGCTGCCCGGCTACCTCGACTGGCTCGACCGGGTGCGGCTGATGGTGGCCGACGACGCGGTCACCGACCAGGCCCTGGAACAACGCACCCTCGAAGCCCGCCAGGCCATCGGCCGGGTGGCCACGGCGATCACCCCCTCAGCCAGCGAACTGCTGCGCGGGATGAGCGACGACCAGGTCGCCGAAATGCGCCAGGCGTTTCGTGCCGACATCAGCAAGCGTCGCAAGACCTATGACGAAACCCCGCTGCCCAAACAGATCGAACAGCGCGCCGCGCGCATGCAGAAACGCCTGGAACCCTGGCTGGGTGAGCTCAGCGCCGAGCAACGCTTGCGGGTGATGAGCTGGTCCCAGGCCCTGGGCGACCAGAACCGCCAGTCGATCGCCAATCGCGCGCACTGGCAGCAGCAACTGGTGCTGGCAATGGACCAGCGCGCCACACCGGGCTTCGAAGCGCGCCTGGCGCAACTGCTGCAACGCAAGGAGAGCCTGTGGACGGCGGAGTACCGCCAGGCCTATGAGAACAGCGAACAGCAGGCGCGCAGCCTGCTGATCGACCTGATGAGGCAGAGCAGCCCTGCGCAGAAACAGTTCCTGCAGCAGCGCCTGAGCAAGGTGCGGGCGGATTTCAGTGAGCTCAAGTGCCTGAAAGGTTAAAGCTGGCCGGACTGCTCGAGCCATACGCATTTCCCGCGTAGGCGCGCCAGTCAGCGCCCCTTGCGTCGATACGGGAACACATCGATCACCTTCCCCGCCCGGATCGTCTCCTGCAGGTCTTTCCAGTAGTCGGCGTCATACAGCTCGCCGTGCAGACGACTGAACAAACGGCGCTGACCCATATCGGCGAACAGGAACGGCGGAAACTCCTCGGGGAACACGTCATGCGGCCCGATCGAGTACCACGGCTCGCCCGACATCTCGTCTTCGGGGTAGCGCGGCGGTGGAATGTGGCGGAAGTTGACCTCGGTAAGGAAGCTGATCTCGTCGTAGTCATAGAACACTACCCGGCCATGGCGGGTGACGCCGAAGTTCTTCAGCAGCATGTCGCCGGGGAAGATGTTCGCCGCCGCCAGCTGCTTGATCGCCAGCCCATAGTCTTCCAGCGCCTCCAGCACCTGGGCTTCGCTGGCCTGTTCGAGGTAGAGGTTGAGCGGGGTCATGCGCCGTTCGGTCCAGCAGTGGCGGATCAGTACCGTGTCCCCTTCCAGCGCCACGGTGGAGGGCGCCACTTCCAGCAGCTCGGCGAGGCAGTCGGGATCGAACTTGACGCGGGGGAAGCGAAAATCGGCGAACTCCTGGGTGTCGGCCATTCGCCCGACACGGTCCACGCTCTTCACCAGGCGGTACTTCTCGATCACCGTGGCACGGTCGACGGTCTTGGACGGCGAAAAGCGGTCCTTGATGATCTTGAACACCGTGTTGAAGCCCGGCAGGGTAAACACACTCATCACCATCCCGCGCACCCCCGGCGCCATGATGAAGCGGTCGTCGCTGTTGGCCAGGTGGTTGATCAGTGCGCGGTAGAACTCTGACTTGCCGTGCTTGTAGAAGCCGATCGAGGTGTACAGCTCGGCGATATGCTTGCCCGGCAGGATGCGCTTGAGAAAGTTGACGAACTCCGCCGGCACCGGCACATCGACCATGAAGTACGAGCGGGTGAAGGAAAAGATGATCGACACCTCCGCCTCGTCGGTGATCAGCGTATCGGCCTCGATGCCGTGGTCTTCACGGTGCAGCAGCGGGATCACCAGCGGCCACTGTTCGTCGGGGGTGTACAGGCGCCCGACCAGGTAGGCCCCCTTGTTGCGGTAGAGCACCGGCGTGAACAGCTCCGCCGCCAGCACCGGGTCCTTGCACACCCAGTCGGGCAGGCATTCACGCAGTTGGTCCTGCAACCGCGACAGGTCGCCCTCCAGGTCTGCGTAGGGCACGTCAAAACCGTAATCGGCGAAGATGGCCCGCAGCAATCCCTTCAATCCACCGTCCAGCGCATAGGTGCGGGTCTGCGCCGCGCGTTCGTGGCCACGCATGGACGGGCGGGTGGTGTGGATGAACATGCAGCCGTCGCTGATCTGCTCATGGCTGAACAGGCTGCAGAACAGCGAGTTGTACCAGGTCTCGGACAGTTCATCGTCCAGCCGTGGGTCGATCAGGCGGATGTAGGCGCTCTTCACCAACGGCCACTGCTCCACGTCCAGCAGCTGGGAGGCTTCGAAGCCCTGGCGCAGCCAGCCGTTGACCTCGGCGACCTTCTCTTCGTAGAGGTTGATCCGCGCCGCCGCTGCACGCTGGATGTCCTGCCAGCGTGCCTGCTCGAAGCGTTCGCGGGCACCGAGGGTTATCCGGCGAAAATGCTCGCGGTAGTCGTCGAAGCCATCGAGGATCATCCGGGCGATGTCAGCGGCGGGCCAGGGTTGGGTCATGCGCGGGATCTCAAGGTGGGTGGCGTTAGACAGCTTAGTCGTCCGCAAGCGGCTCACACAGCAAGAAAGCACAAGAATCCCGGTTGACCACTGACGTAGACTCGCGCACTGCCCCCAACGCCGGAGACCACCCGTGAGCCCCATCGCCCTTGCCCGCCTGCTGACCCTTGCCGCCGTCTGGGGCGCCAGTTTTCTGTTCATGCGCATCATCGCCCCGGAGCTTGGCACCGTGCCGACCGCCTTCTTTCGTGTGTCGATCGCCTGCCTGGGGTTGATGGCCATACTCGCCGCCGCCCGCGTGCGCTGGAACTTCGAAGGCAAGCTGGGCGCCTGCCTGGTGCTGGGCATGATCAATTCCGGTATTCCAGCGACGTTCTACTCGGTGGCGGCGCAGGTGCTGCCGGCCGGCTACTCGGCGATCTTCAACGCCACCACGCCGCTGATGGGCGTGCTGATCGGCACCTTGTTCTTCCGCGAGGCGATGACCCTGCCCAAGCTCTGCGGGATCTTCCTCGGCCTGTTCGGCGTCGGCATTCTCAGCGGCGCCGGACCGGTGGCGCTGAACATGGCCCTGGTGCAAGGCGCCCTGGCGTGCCTGGCGGCGACCACCTGCTACGGTTTCGCGGGATTCCTGGCACGACGCTGGGTGGGAACGCTGGACAGTCGCCTGTCAGCCCTGGGCAGCATGCTCGGCGCCACCCTGCTGTTGAGCCCGCTGTTCGCCTGGAGCGCGCTGACCCAACCGCCGGCCAGCTGGGGCGGCTGGCAGGTGTGGCTGTCGCTGCTGGGCCTGGGGCTGCTGTGTACGGCGTTCGCCTACATCCTGTACTTCCGCTTGCTGAACGAAATCGGGCCGGTCAAGGCCAGTACCGTGACCTTCCTGATCCCGGTGTTCGGCGTGCTGTGGGGGGCGTGGCTGCTGGATGAGCCGCTGTCGATGGCGCACCTGTACGGCGGCCTGCTGATCGGCGCGGCACTCTGGCTGGTGCTGCGTCCTGTGGGAGCGGCCTTGCGTCGCGAAGGGGCCGCATAGCGGCCCCCCTTTGGCTCAGGCTTCAGCCGCACGCAACGCCGGCTTGCGGAACACGAACAGCAGCCCGATCACGATCAACCCCATTCCCAGCAGGCTGAGCGGCGCCAGGCGGTTACCGAAGATGGCGAAATCCATCACCGCCGTCACCGCCGGCACCAGGTAGAACAGGCTGGTGACATTGACCAGGTTGCCACGGGCGATCAGCCGGTACAGCAGCAGCGTGGCCAGCAGCGAAACCACCAGCCCCATCCACAGCAGCGCGCCGACGAAGTTGGCGTTCCACTCGACATGCAACGGCTGGAACGGGGCAAACAGCGCGCACAGGGCAAATCCGGCCAGATACTGCAGCGGCAATGTGCCCATCGGGTTGTCGGTGATGCGCTTCTGCAGGATAGAGCCGAAGGTCATGCTGGCCAGCGCCAGCAAGGCGAACAGCATGCCCGCCAGGGACACCCCGCCAAGGTTGATGCCTTGGTAGACCACCATCACCAGGCCGCCAAGCCCCAGGCCCAGGCCGAACAGCCGGCTCCAGGAACGCTGGTGCTCCATCAGCACCACGGTAAGGATCGGCTGCACGCCCATGACCGTGGCCATGACGCCGGGGGTGACATGGGTATCAAGCGCCAGCAGGTAGAAGATCTGGTAGGCGCCCAGCAGCACGCAGCCAGTCCCCAGGGCGCGGACAATGCCGCCCCTAGTACGTGGCCAGCGCAAGCCGAGTAAAGGACCGATCAGCAACAGACCGAAAAGCGCCAAGGCCGAACGCAGCAGCAGGAAGGCGAAAGGACTGGCCTGGGCCAGGCCGAGCTTGGAAACGATCGCCCCGCTGCTCCACAGCAGGACGAACAGGCTGGTAGTGGCCGCCGAGGCCACGGATGCTTTGTTGAAAACAGACATGTATTGCCACCTGTATACGGGCAAATGAACCGTACGGAGGACCTATCGCGTCTTGCGGAGATAGCCGACCGTGTTCAGTAGGTTGCGAGTGCGGTGGGGAGCGGCCAGCGGCCGGTCAGCCCAGCACCACGACTGCGCAAGGAGGCGGAGCTACGCCGCCTACGACGCCACTGACAGGTGGTGGGTAGTGACTGATCATGGCCGGCTGCTGGCTGCCACGCACGACCACGCCCGCGACAGGCGCGAGAACGTAAGCGATGGTGGCAGGAATGGCGGGCATGAGCAGGTCTTCTGGGAAGAGAGTGTTTCGGAATATAGCGGGGGAATCATCACGGGGCAAGCCCGCTCCGTTGAGGAGCGAGCCTGCCCAGGCGAATCAGAACAGCCAGCGGTAAAGCGCGTAGGCGACGACAACCGCCAGCACCGGCCGCAGCACGCGGTAGGCCTTGGGGTTGGCGCGCTTGAACTGCTTGACCCGGGTGCTGATGACATTGCTGAAGCGCTTGCTCCAGGCGTAGGCCTGGTTGATCCCGCCGACGCGCTCGTCATCGGTGTTCTGCGGCGCGGTGGCGCGGCCGAGGAAGGCGCTGACCTTGCGGTTGATGCGGGTCATCAGCGGGCTGTTGAGCGGGCGCTCGACGTCGCAGAACAGGATCACCCGGGTGACGTCGGTCTCGTTCTTGACCCAGTGCACGAATGTTTCGTCGAACATGACGTCCTCGCCATCACGCCAGGCGTAGGGCTGGCCGTCGACGTAGATGCGGCAGTTGTCCGAGTTCGGCGTGGACAGGCCCAGGTGATAGCGCAGGGAGCCGGCGAACGGGTCGCGGTGCGGGTTCAGGTGGCTGCCGCCGGGCAACAGGGCGAACATCGCGCCCTTGACGTTGGGGATGCCGCTGACCAGCTCGACGGTCTTCGGGCACAGCGCCTCGGCCGAAGGCAGCGGCTTGTCGTACCACTTCAGGTAGAAACGCTTCCAGCCCTTCTTGAAGAACGAACCGAAGCCGGCGTCGTTGTCCTTCTCGGCAGCACGGATGTAGCCCTCGTCGAACAGGCGCATGGCTTCTTCGCGGATCACCTCCCAATTGTCCTTGAGCACATCCAGTTCGGGGAAGCGCTGGCGGTCCAGGTAGGGCTTGGAAGGCACGCCGGAGAACAGGTACATCAGGCTGTTGTAGGGGGCGAACAGCGCCGAATGGTTGACGAACTGGCGCAGCACCGGCAGGCGCGCCTTGCCGCGCAGGTGCACGAACAGCACGCTGCCGAAAAACACCAGCAGGACACCTGCCTTGGCGACGAAGGAAAAGGTCATGCAACACTCCTTGGAGGGGAAATCAGGCCATCCCCAGATAGCCGGACATCATAAACCCATCCGGGCCGGGTAAAAACAACCGGTGCCGGATCGCAGTGTTAAGGATTGTGCAATAAACGAAAGCGGCCGACATTGCGCCGGATCAGCGGTGGTGCGGATATCCCGGGGCCGCTGCTCGCCCCATCGCCGGCAAGCCGGCTCCCACAAGGCAACACTAGCGATGTGGGAGCCGGCTCGCCGGCGAAAGGCTTGCACAGCAGGCCCGGGTTTACTGCTGGTTCTCCTGCTCGCTGAACATGTCGCTGAACAACATGCTCGACAGGTAGCGCTCACCGGAGTCCGGCAGGATCACCACGATGGTCTTGCCCTGCATCTCGGGCTTCTCGGCCAGGCGCACCGCCGCCGCCATCGCCGCGCCACAGGAGATACCACAGAGGATGCCCTCCTCCTGCATCAGACGGATGGCCATGGCCTTGGACTCGTCATCGGTCACCGTCTCGACCTGGTCGACAATCGACAGGTCGAGGTTCTTCGGCACGAAACCAGCGCCGATGCCCTGGATCTTGTGCGGACTGGGTTTGAGCTCCTCGCCCGCCAAGGTCTGGCTGATCAACGGCGAGCTCACCGGCTCCACCGCCACCGACAGGATCGACTTGCCCTGGGTGTGCTTGATGTAGCGTGACACGCCGGTGATGGTGCCACCGGTGCCGACGCCCGCCACCAGTACATCCACCGCGCCGTCGGTGTCGTTCCAGATCTCGGGGCCGGTGGTCTTCTCGTGGATGGCCGGGTTGGCCGGATTGTCGAACTGACCAGGCAGGAAGTAGTGGGCCGGATCGGAGGCAACAATTTCATTGGCCTTCTCGATGGCGCCCTTCATGCCCTTGGCCGGCTCGGTGAGCACCAGCTCGGCCCCCAGGGCCTTGAGCACCTTGCGCCGCTCAAGACTCATGGACGCCGGCATGGTCAGGAGCAGCTTGTAGCCGCGGGCGGCGGCGACGAACGCCAGGCCGATACCGGTGTTGCCCGAGGTCGGCTCGACGATGGTCATGCCCGGTTTGAGCTTGCCGCTGCTCTCGGCGTCCCAGACCATGTTCGCGCCAATCCGGCACTTCACCGAGTAACCCGGGTTGCGCCCTTCGATCTTGGCCAGGATGGTCACCCCACGCGGGGCGATGCGGTTGATCTGCACCAGCGGCGTGTTGCCGATGGAATGGGCGTTGTCGGCGTAGATACGGCTCATGGCAGGTGTCCTTGAACATGAAAAAGCAGGGAAAACCATGAGGGTAAGCCCGCAATGCAGGAGCGTAAAGCCCGTTCGAACTCGGCGAAGCGGCCTGCGGTCAACCGCAAAAGCCGGTGCGGAGAACCACGATGAAAGCACGTTATCGCTGGCCATTGGTCGGCCTTGCCAGCCTGGTTGGGTTGCTTGTGGCCCTGCACCTGGCCCTGCCCTACCTGGTTCGCGATTACCTGAACGACAAGCTGGCCGACATGGGCGACTACCGTGGCCAGGTCACCGACGTCGATCTGGCCTGGTGGCGCGGCGCTTATCAGATCAATGGCCTGAAGATCGCCAAGGTCAGCGGCAAGGTGCCGGTACCGCTGCTCGACGCACCGCTGATTGACCTGTCGGTGAGCTGGCATGCGCTCTGGTACGACCATGCAGTGGTTGGCGAAGTGACCTTCCTGCACCCCGAACTGAACTTCGTCGATGGCGGCACCAGGCAGAGCTCACAGACCGGCCAGGGTACTGACTGGCGCCAGCAACTGGAGAAACTGCTGCCCATCACGCTCAACGATGTGCGCATCGAACAGGGCACCCTGAGCTTTCGCAACTTCAACTCCCAACCGCCGGTCGACCTCAAGGCCACACAGCTCGACGCCAGCATTCGCAACCTGACCAACGTGCGCGATGAAAAGGGCCGGCGGGACGCCAGTTTCGAAGGGACGGCGTTGCTGACGGGCGACGCCAGGGTCGAGAGCAAGGCCACCTTCGACCCGTTCAGCGACTTTGACGACTTTCAGTTCCGCCTGCGCGCCAAGGGCATCGAACTGCGCCGACTCAACGACTTTGCCAGCGCCTATGGAAAGTTCGACTTCAATGCCGGACACGGCGACGTGGTGATCGAGGCCGAAGCCGCGAATGGCCGACTGCATGGCTACATCAAGCCACTGCTGCGCGATGTCGACGTGTTCAACTGGCGGCAGGATGTGCAAGACAAGGACAAAGGTTTCCTGCGCTCAATCTGGGAGGCGCTGGTAGGCGCCACTGAGACCGTGCTGAAGAACCAGCCGAAGAACCAGTTCGCCACCCGCGTGGAACTGAGCGGCAGTGTGCACCAGCAGGATATCAGCGCATTCGAGGCGTTCCTGCAGATACTGCGCAACGGGTTCATCCAGGCATTCAACGCACGTTACGAACAACCCCCGCCCCAATCCGACTAAGCCGACAGTGACGGACCATTCAGGGACTGAATACCCGGTCTGCGTTTGCAGGCGGCGGGTGCGGGGTTATAGTCGCTGGCACATCAATAAACATGCGTCGGCTGCCCCGCAATGAGGCGAGCCCAGCCACCCAGAGGATCGGTTCATGAAGTTCGAAGGCACCCGCGACTACGTCGCCACAGACGACCTGAAGCTGGCGGTCAACGCGGCCATCACCCTGGAGCGCCCGCTGCTGGTCAAGGGCGAGCCGGGCACCGGCAAGACCATGCTCGCCGAACAGCTCGCCGCCTCCTTCGGCGCCCGCCTGATCACCTGGCACATCAAGTCCACCACCAAGGCCCACCAGGGCCTGTACGAGTACGACGCGGTCAGCCGCCTGCGCGACTCGCAGCTGGGCGTGGACAAGGTCCACGACGTGCGCAACTACCTGAAGAAAGGCAAGCTGTGGGAGGCCTTCGAGGCCGACGAGCGGGTGATCCTGCTGATCGACGAGATCGACAAGGCCGACATCGAGTTCCCCAACGACCTGCTGCAAGAGCTCGACAAGATGGAGTTCTACGTCTACGAGATCGACGAGACCATCAAGGCCAAGCAGCGCCCGATCATCATCATCACCTCCAACAACGAGAAGGAACTGCCCGACGCCTTCCTGCGCCGCTGCTTCTTCCACTACATCGCCTTCCCAGATCGCGCCACCCTGCAGCAGATCGTCGACGTGCACTACCCCAACATCAGCCAGTCGCTGGTCAGCGAGGCGCTGGATGTGTTCTTCGACGTGCGCAAGGTCCCGGGCCTGAAGAAGAAGCCCTCCACCTCCGAGCTGGTCGACTGGCTCAAGCTGCTGATGGCCGACAACATCGGCGAAGCCGTGCTGCGTGAACGCGACCCGACCAAAGCCATTCCGCCGCTGGCCGGGGCCCTGGTCAAGAACGAGCAGGATGTGCAACTGCTCGAGCGCCTGGCCTTCATGAGCCGGCGCGGCAACCGCTGACAGGAGCCGGGCCATGCTGCTCAACCTGTTCAATGAAATGCGCGCGGCCAAGGTACCGGTGTCGGTGCGCGAACTGCTCGACCTGCATCACGCCCTGCAAAAGGGCGTGGTGTTCGCCGACATGGACGCGTTCTACTACCTGGCCCGGGCCATCCTGGTGAAGGACGAGCGCCATTTCGACAAGTTCGACCGTGCGTTCGCCGCCTACTTCAAGGGCCTGGAAAACCTCGACCGGCATATCGAGGCGTTGATCCCCGACGAGTGGCTGCGCAAGGAGTTCGAGCGTTCGCTGACCGACGAGGAACGGGCGCAGATCCAATCCCTGGGCGGCCTGGACAAACTGATCGAAGAGTTCAAGAAGCGCCTGGAAGAGCAGAAGGAGCGCCACGCCGGCGGCAACAAGTGGATCGGCACCGGCGGCACCAGCCCGTTCGGCTCCGGCGGCTTCAACCCCGAAGGCATCCGCGTCGGCGAGGCCGGCAAGCGCCAGGGCAAGGCGGTGAAGGTGTGGGACCAGCGCGAGTACAAGAACCTCGACGACCAGGTCGAGCTGGGCACGCGCAACATCAAGCTGGCCCTGCGCCGCTTGCGCAAGTTCGCCCGCGAAGGCGCCGCCGAGGAGCTGGACATCGACGGCACCATCGACCACACCGCCCGTGACGCAGGCCTCTTGAACATCCAGATGCGCCCCGAGCGGCGCAACACGGTCAAGCTGCTGTTGCTGTTCGACATCGGCGGCTCGATGGACGCCCACGTGAAGGTCTGCGAGGAATTGTTCTCGGCCTGCAAGACCGAGTTCAAGCACCTGGAGTACTACTACTTCCACAACTTCATCTACGAGTCGGTGTGGAAGAACAACCTGCGCCGCACCTCGGAGCGCTTTTCCACTTTCGACCTGTTGCACAAGTACGGCGACGACTACAAGGTGGTGTTCGTCGGCGACGCGGCCATGGCGCCCTACGAGATCACCCAGCCCGGCGGCAGCGTCGAGCACTGGAACGAAGAGGCCGGGTATGTGTGGATGCAACGCTTCATGGAGAAGTTCAAGAAGATCATCTGGATCAACCCTTATCCGAAGCACGCCTGGGAGTACACCGCTTCGACCCATCTGGTGCGGGACCTGATCGAGGACAGGATGTTTCCGCTGACCTTGCAGGGGTTGGAAGACGGGATGCGTTACCTGTCCAAGTAATGTTTTCAGGGCCGGCCCTGTCGCGGGGCCGGCACCTTCATCCCCAACGGCTCAGATAAGCCTGCTGCTCCCGCCACGCTTCGTCCTGCACCACCGCCCGAAACCGCACCACGCCCCCCGGCATGCACTGTGCCAATTGCGCCAGCGCCAACGGCGTCAACGCCCCCAGCCGCGGATATCCACCGATGGTCTGCCGGTCATTGAGCAACACGATCGGCTGCCCGTCCGGCGGCACCTGCACGGCGCCGAGGGGGATCCCCTCGGAGATCATCGACGCACCCTGGTAGACCAGTTGCGGCCCGAGCAGGCGAATGCCCATGCGGTCGGCACGGCTGTCCAGCGTCCAGTCACGGTTGAACGCCTCGAACAAGCTGGTGCCGCCGAAGTCACCGATCTGCGCGCCCATCACCAGATCCAATACCGGTTTCTCGGCATACTCCGACCGCAGCGCTTCGGGCACGTGGGAGCGGCGGTTCGGCGCCCCGATTTGCCCCGCGATGGCCCCGGCAGCATGCAGTACCTCCCCTTTCAGCAGCGCCCGGCCCTGGCCGTCTACTCCACCCAGTTCTTCCCGTACCACGGTGGAACAACTCCCCAGCACCGACTCGCCCACGAACCCGCCCGGCACCGCCAGATAAGCACGTACCCCTTGGCGAGGCTGGCGCAGCGTCAGGCGCTGGCCCTTGCCCAGGTTGAAACTGGTCCAGGGCGCCACGGCCTGTCCGTCGGCCTGCGCATCCAGGTCGGCCCCGGCCAGCGCCAGCACGCAGTCCTGCTCGGCAACCACGCTGAAGCCGCCAAGCGCAATCTCCACCACGGCGCTGTCCAGGGCATTGCCCAGCAGCCAGTTGGCCCAGCGCATCGCCACCCAGTCCAGCGCGCCGCCCTGGGTCACGCCCAGGTGCCGCACACCGAAACGCCCGGCATCCTGCAACAGGCACAGCGCGGTGCTGGCCTCGATTCTCAATTGGCTCATGCCTGGGCCTCCAGCGGGCTGTCGTCACCGCCCAGGTTGATGAATTCGGCCCGTTCGACGGCCACGAAACGCACCCGATCACCAGGCTGCAGCAGGCTGTAGCCCTCGCGCTCGCGGTCGAACAGGCGCACCGGCGTGCGACCGATCAGGTTCCAGCCGCCCGGCGACACGGCCGGATAGGCGGCAGTCTGGCGCTCGGCGATGCCGACGCTGCCCGCCGCCACGCGCTTGCGCGGGGTGCTCAGGCGCGGCGTGGCCAGGCGTTCATCGACCAGGCCCATGAAGCCGAAGCCCGGCGCGAACCCCAGGGCGAACACCGGGTAGTCGCGGCCACAATGCAGACGGATCACCTCGGCCTCGCTCATCCCGCCGCGCGCGGCCAGCACCGGCAGCTCGGGGCCGACGCTGGCGTGGTACCACACCGCGATTTCGTGCCGGCGCCCGGCCTGGCCGGCATCCGGCCGCAGACCCTGCAGCGCCTGCAGGATGCGCTGGCGCGCCTCGCCCGGCGCCAAGTCGAACTGCACCATCAGCGTGGTATAGGACGGCACCAGGTCGATCAGCTGCTGGCCAAAAGCATCCCGCAAGCGCTGGCTGGCGGCGAGGATCCACGGCATGTTGCCTTCATCGATGGCATCGAACAGCCGCACCATCAGGCTGTCGATGGCCACCACCTCGATACGTGGCGTCATGCTTGCTCCAGTGCATCCAGGGCCTGGCGGATCTGGCGCACGGCGGCCACTGAGCCGTCGTTGTCGCCGTGCACGCACAGGGTGCTGGCGTTCAAGCGCACATCGCTGCCGTCGTCAGCCACCAGGGCCTCGCCCTTGGCCAAGCGCAAGGCCTGTTCGACCACCAGCGCCGGGTCGTGGTGCACAGCGTTCGGCAGGCGCCGCGACATCAGGTGCCCGCTGGCGGTGTAGCCACGGTCGGCGAAGGCCTCGAACCACAGTGGCACGCCGACTTCATCGCCCAGGGCCTGGGCGGCGCTGTCGTCGGCGGTGGCCATGAGCATCAGCGGCAGGCCGCTGTCGAACGCCGCCACCGCTTCGAGCACGGTGCGCAGGATGTCCGGGTTGGCCATCATGTCGTTGTACAGCGCGCCGTGGGGCTTGACGTAGGCCACCCGACCGCCGAGCACCTTGCAGATGCCGTCCAGGGCGCCGATCTGGTAGTGCAGCAGGTCACGGATCTCGTCGCTGCTGCAGGCCATGGAACGGCGGCCGAAGCCCATCAGATCCGGATAGGCCGGGTGCGCGCCGATGGCCACCCGGTGTTCCAGGGCCAGGGCCACGGTGCGGCGCATGGTGCCCGGGTCGCCAGCGTGGTAGCCGCAGGCGATATTGGCGCAGTCGATGAATGGCATCACCTTGGCGTCCTGGCCCATGCGCCAGTTGCCGAAGCTCTCGCCCATGTCGCAATTGAGTAGCAGGCGTTTCACCTGGCGGACCTCCGTATCAATGTTCATGGTGCCTACCTTAGCGCGCCTGGAGCGCTTTGCCGCGGGTTTCCGGCAGGCTCAGGGCCGCCAGGATCACCACACCGTAGGACACCGCGGCGAAGGCGCCAATCCCCAGGCCCAACGGCACTTTCTCGCCAAGCAGGCCGATCAGCAACGGGAACATCGCCGCGACCACCTTGCCGATGTTGTAGCAGAAGCCCTGTCCCGATCCGCGTATCCGGGTCGGGAACAGTTCGGTGAGGAACGAACCCATGCCACTGAAGATGCCCGAGGCGAAGAAGCCCAGGGGGAAGCCCAGCCACAGCATCACGCCGTCGCTGACCGGCATCTGCGTGTAGAGCAGGACGATGACGAACGAGCCCACGGCGAACAGGATGAAGTTCTTCCTGCGCCCCAGCAGGTCGCACAGGTAGGCGCTGACCACGTAGCCGATGTAGGAGCCGACGATGACCATCGCCAGGTAGCCGCCGGTGCCCAGCACGCTCAGGCCGCGCTCGTTCTTGAGGAAGGTCGGCAGCCACGAGGTGATGGCGTAGTAGCCGCCCAGGGCGCCGGTGGTCAGCAGCGAAGCGCGGATCGTGATCCAGAGCATGCCGGGGGCGAAGATCTCGTAGAACTGCGCAGGCGCCTCGGCCTGTTCCACGGCCTTGGCCTGACGGTAGATCTCCGGGTCCTTGACCAGGCGCCGGACGAAAATCACGAAGATCGCCGGCAGCAGGCCCAGCAGGAACAGCGCGCGCCAGGCCTGCTCGGCCGGCAGCCAGGAGAACAGCAGGGCATAGAGGATCGCCGTCAGGCCCCAGCCGATGGCCCAGCCCGATTGCACCATGCCCACCGCCTTGCCGCGGTCCTGGGCACGGATCACCTCGCCGATCAACACCGCGCCGGCGGTCCATTCGCCGCCGAAGCCGAAGCCCATCAGGGTGCGGGCGATCAGCAGTTGTTCGTAACTCTGGGCGAAGCCGCAGAGGAAGGTGAAAAAGGCGAACCACAATACCGTCAGTTGCAAGGTGCGCACCCGCCCGATGCGGTCGGACAGAATGCCGGCGATCCAGCCGCCCAGGGCCGAGGCGATCAAGGTGCTGGTGTGGATCAACCCGGCCTCGGCGGTGCTGATGCCCCACACCAAGATCAGGGTGGGGATGACGAAACTCAGCATCTGGGTGTCCATGCCGTCCAGGCCGTAGCCGATCTTGCAGCTCCAGAAGGTGCGTCGTTGCTGGGAGTCGATGTCGCGGTACCAGGCGAAGGGGCCGCTCGAGGTTCGGGCGGGGGCCTGCTGCTGCACGCCGGTCGGGTTCATGGTTGCCTCGGCTTGTTGGTATTGTTCTATGGGCGACGTCGGGCGTCGCGGCCTGGGCTTCATGTTCAGAGGTCGCGCCGCCTGCGTCCAACGAGAAAAACCGCCGGTCTGGAACAAGAAAAACTGATCATGAACCTCCGTTTCCTCGAAACCTTCGTCTGGGTCGCCCGGCTCAGGAGCTTCCGCCTCACCGCCGAGAAGCTGTTCACCACCCAGGCCTCGGTGTCCAGCCGCATCGCCGCGCTGGAGGCCGACCTGGGCGTGAAACTGCTGCTGCGCGACTCCCGCGGGGTCAGCCTGACGCCGGAAGGCGCCAAGGTGCTGGAGTACGCCGAGCGCATGCTCGACACCGCCAAGGCCATGAAGCAGTCACTGGACAGCGACCGGGCCAAGACCGGACGCATCCGCCTGGGGGTGATGGACACGGTCATCCACACCTGGATGAGCGCCCTGGTGGCGGAGCTGGGCGAGCGCTACCCGCAGGTGGAGATCGAGCTGGTGGCCGATACCGCGCTGAACCTGCGCGAGCAGCTGCAGAAGGGGTTTCTCGACGTGATCCTGCAGACCGACCTGCTGCGCGAGCAGTCGATCCGCAGCCACGACCTGGCGCGCTACCCGATGGGCTGGATCGTCGCCGCAGGCTCCCCGCACCACCGCACCTACGCCTCGCTGGCGGAACTGGCCCGCGAGCGCATCGTCACCTTCTCGAAGAACTCGCGACCGCACCAGGAGGTGCTCGGCCTGTTGCAGGCCGCCGGGGCCGAGACGCCGCGCCTGAACTGCGTGAACTCGGTGGCGGCCATCACCCGCCTGCTGCGCGACGGCTTCGGCATCGGCGCACTGCCGCCGGCGCTGGTGGATGGCGAACTGAGCCGCGGCGAGCTGGTGTTGCTGGAGGGCTTGCAGCCACCGCCGAGCCTGGAGCTGGTGGTGGCCTGGCAGACCGGCGTGGCGCTGGTGGACGAGGTGGTCGGCGTGTGCCGGCAGGTGCTGGAGCGCTATGCGCGGGATGTGGGCGGGCAGCGGATCGTGCTGGTCTGAGCTGCCGCAGGGCCGGAAAAGCTAGCGCCAGCTTTCCTTCACCGCCTTGCGCCGTCCACCAAGAATCACCCAGCCAATCACCAACAACAGGCTCTCGACCACAAACGCCAGCACGAACCCGCTGCCGATCCCCCAGCCGATCGCCTCGGGCACCAGCAGGATCTGATAGCTGTAGCCCTTGAGCGTCTCCTCGCGCAGTGCCGGCTCCGGCTGCACCAGCACATGCCAGGTGCGGCTCACCCACGAGCCCTGCAGGGCTTGCCATTCATGCTCGAGCAACTGGTTGCGGATCAGCAGGCTCTCGATGCTGTTGGCATCGCTGTTGAACACCGGATCGTCGCTGCCCCGGTAATGCCGCACCAGCGCCTGCAGGTCACCGTTGAAGAAGCGCTGCGCGGTCTGGCGGAAGCCGTCGAGCGCCTGGCGCGATTCGAGCAGGTGCGCCTCGACGCGCTGGCTGTAGTCCTTGACCAACCCCGGCACCTGGAGACCGGCCAGCAGGCCGAAGGTGAACAACAGCAAACGCAGGTAACTTCTGAACATGCAGCTTCCTTAACTCTGGCCGTGGGCAATGCACTCGCCATGCCGCCACAAGCCCCACTCACCCGGCTCGTAGCGGTTCCAGGTCTCATTCTCGGTCAGCGGCTCGGTGGCGATCACCGTGACCACGTCGTTGGGGGTGGTTTGCGTGTGGAAATCGACGATCAGGTCGACATCCTTCAGCCGCGCCGCGCCGAACGGTGCGCGGCGGGTGATGTGCACCAGTTTGGTCGAGCAGAAGCAGAACAGCCAGTCGCCGTCGCTGAGCAGGCAGTTGAACACGCCTTGGCCACGGTACCCGGCGCAGGCTTCGACCAGCACTGGCAGCAGTTGCTCGACCTCGACCGGCTCGGGGAAGGCTTCGCGCACGCGGTTGAGCAGGTCGCAGAAGGCCGCTTCGCTGTCGGTGTCGCCGATCGGCCGGTAGAACGTGCGCTGGCCGGTGAAATCGCCCAGCTGGCCGTTGTGCGCGAAGCACCAGTTGCGACCCCACAGCTCACGCACGAACGGGTGGGTGTTGGACAGGCAGACCTTGCCGACGTTGGCCTGGCGGATATGGCCGATGACCACTTCGCTCTTGATCGGGTAACGCTGCACCAGGTTGGCCACTTCCGACTCGCTGCTCGCCGCCGGGTCCTGGAACAGGCGCAGGCCGCGCCCTTCATAGAAACCGATGCCCCAGCCATCGCGGTGCGGGCCGGTGCGCCCGCCACGCTGCATCAGGCCGGTGAAGCTGAAGACGATGTCGGTGGGGACGTTGGCGCTCATGCCCAGCAGTTCGCACATGTTGCGGCTCCTGGCTTAAAGTCGGGGTTCGACGCGGCCCTGCCCGGGCCCGGAGCGGCGCACGGGGGCGGGGGGCGGATCGTCGCGGTAGCGGTCTTGACGGTTGGCGGCCAGGGACGCTTCGGCCACGACCTCGTCTTCTTCCTTGGCCTGGCGCTGGGCGGCGGCCTCACGCTGGGCGCGGCGCTCGCGGGCACGCTTTTCCAGCGGCCAGCGGATCAGCACGAAGACGATGTACAGGGCAAAGGCGAGCATGCCGTACATGGCCAGGTCGGAGGCGGCGCGCCAGGCGTTGTTGCCGACCTTGAAGGCGACGTCCAGCGCGGTGATGGCAATGGCCGGGGCGAAGCTTTCCTTGACCGGGTCGACGATGGTCGGCGAGAACAGCAATACGGCGATGATCACCCGCAGCGGCTCGCGCAACCAGCGCCACATCCAGCCGGTCAGCTTGAAGCCCACCAGCAGGCAGCCCAGGGCGGCAACGGCGTACAGGCCCCAGGCGAGGGTATAGTCGTGTTCGGTCATGGTGTGGGTGCAAGCCAGGCAAAGAGATGCCTATGATAAACACTTTTCCCGGCGCAGGCTGCCCCCGCCCCGCAAGGGACCTGCAGCGGCCCTTCGCGGGGCAAGCCCGCTCCCACGTCCAGACCCCGATCAGGCGTGGGAGCGGGCTTGCACCGCGATGGGGTCCACAATCGATGAGATCACCCATGCCCCTACCCCTTCCCGCCCCGATCGCCCATCAAGCCGAAGGCCAAGACCCCTACGCCTGGCTGCAGCAGCGCGACACCCCCGAGGTCCTGGCCTACCTGGAAGCGGAAAACGCCTACCAGCAAGCCGTCCTCGCCGACCAGGCGCCGCTGCGTGAACAGCTGTTCGAAGAGATCAAGGGCCGCATCCTCGAGACCGACCTGTCGCTGCCCTCGCCCTGGGGCCCGTACCTCTACTACACCCGTACCACCGCGGGCGACGAATACCCGCGCCATTACCGCTGCCCGCGCCCGGCCGACGACAGCAACACCGTCGATGAAAACCGCGAGGAGCTGCTGCTCGATCCCAACGCCCTGGCCAATGGCGGCTTTCTTTCCCTCGGCGCCTTCAGCGTCAGCCCCGACCACCGCCTGCTGGCCTACAGCCTGGACACCAGCGGCGACGAGATCTACACCCTGTACGTCAAGGACCTGGCCAACGGCGCGCTGACCGCCCTGCCCTTCGACGACTGCGACGGCAGCATGACCTGGGCCAACGACAGCCAGACGTTGTTCTTCGCCGAACTGGACGACACCCACCGCCCCTGGCGCCTGCGCCGCCACACCCTGGGCGAGACCGACGCCGCCACGGTCTTCGAGGAGCCCGACGGGCGCTTCTTCCTGCACTGCTACCGAGCCAGCTCCGAGCGCCAACTGGTGCTGCTGCTCAACAGCAAGACCACCAGCGAGGCCTGGGTGCTCGATGCCGCCACGCCACAGGCTGATTTCACCTGCCTGGCGCCGCGGGTCGAAGGCCATGAGTACTTCCCCGACCACGGCCAGCTCGACGGTCAGTGGCGCTGGTTCGTGCGCAGCAACCAGGACGGCATCAACTTCGCTCTATTCCACGCGCCGGCCGACAGCGTGCCGACCCGCGCGCAGTGGCAGGTGCTGGTGCCGCACCGTGACGACGTCATGCTCGAAGGGCTCAGCCTCAATGCCACGGCGTTGTCCCTGAGCCTGCGCGAAGGCGGCCTGCCGATCATCGAAGTGCACCCGCAAGGCCTGCCGGCTTACCGCGTCGAGCTGCCGGACGCCGCCTACAGCCTCTACGTGCAGGACAGCCTGGAATTCGCCAGCACACGCATCCGCCTGCGCTATGAAGCCCTCAACCGTCCGGCCCAGGTGCGCCAGCTGGACCTGGCCACGGGCGCCCAGCAGGTGCTCAAGCAGACTCCGGTGCTCGGCGCCTTCGACGCCGACGACTACATCAGCCAGCGTCTGTGGGCGGTGGCCAAGGACGGCACTCGGGTACCGATCAGCCTGGTGCGCCGTCGCGCTGACGAAGGCAAGACGGTGCCGCTCTATCTCTACGGCTACGGCGCCTACGGCGAGAGCCTCGACCCGTGGTTCTCCCATGCCCGCCTGAGCCTGCTGGAGCGCGGCGTGGCCTTCGCCATCGCCCATGTGCGCGGCGGCGGCGAGCTGGGCGAGGCCTGGTACCGGGCCGGCAAGCAGGAGCACAAGCACAACAGCTTCGACGACTTCATCGCTTGCGCCGAGCACCTGATCGCCGAAGGCGTGACCACCCGCGAACGCCTGGCGATCAGCGGTGGCAGTGCCGGTGGTCTGCTCATGGGCGCGGTGCTCAACCTACGCCCCGAGCTATTCCGTTGCGCCATCGCCGAAGTGCCGTTCGTCGATGTGCTCAACACCATGCTCGACCCCGAGCTGCCGCTGACCGTCACCGAGTACGACGAATGGGGCAACCCCGAGGAGCCCGAGGTGTACGAGCGGATCAAGGCCTACGCGCCCTACGAGAACGTCAAGGCGCAGGCCTACCCGGCGCTGCTGGTGGTCGCCGGCTACAACGACAGCCGCGTGCAGTACTGGGAGGCGGCCAAGTGGGTGGCGCGCCTGCGCACGCGCAAGACCGACGACAACCTGCTGCTGCTCAAGACCGAGATGGGCGCGGGCCACGGCGGCATGAGCGGGCGCTACCAGGGGCTGCGCGATGTGGCGCTGGAGTATGCGTTCGTCTTCAATGAACTGGACGTGGCGTAAAACGCGATTTTCGTTGTCATAGCGTCAAGCTGACGTGGGAGCGGGCTTGCCCCGCGATGAGGACAGACCAGGCAGCGTCATCGCCTGGTCGAACCTGATCGCGGGTCAAGCCCGCTCCCACGATGCCTCACTACTTACCCAGCAGTTTGTGGCGCTTTCCAGACATTCGAAGAAGAACAACACATGCCCGACACCCAGC
This sequence comes from Pseudomonas sp. P110(2024), assembly GCF_057480795.1. NCBI lineage: Bacteria > Pseudomonadati > Pseudomonadota > Gammaproteobacteria > Pseudomonadales > Pseudomonadaceae > Pseudomonas > Pseudomonas sp. P110(2024). The sequence continues at coordinate 198,175 of NZ_JBLIYT010000010.1, read as the reverse complement.
ACCTGAACGCCGAAATCCGCGACATGCTCATGGACTGCGGCCTGTTCGACACCCTGCAGCCCGGTGACTTCCTCGCCGCCGCCGGCTACTTCAGCCTCGCCGCCGTGGCCCAGGGCCAGACCCTGTTTAGCGAAGGCGACGCCGGCACCTTCATGTGCATCCTCCATCGCGGCGTGGTCTCGGTGCGCAAGACCGACGGCAACGGCGCCCAGGTGGAGATCGCCACCCTGCGCAAGGGCCGGGCCTTCGGCGAGATGGCCGTGCTCGACGGCGAACGCCGCTCGGCCACCTGCGTGGCCGCCAGCGACTGCCAGCTGCTGACCCTGGGCAAGGACGCGCTGGAAAAGATGCTCAACGAAGCGCCGCGCATCGCCGCACGGATCATCCGCGCCCTCGCCGTGGCCTTGTCAAAACGCCTGCGCATGCAGGATGGCCAGCGCCTGGCGCAGCAAGTCTAGCGGCCCTTGTCAGGCGGTTTCGGCGGGTCCTGGCTCAGCCCGGGCAACGGCTGGTCCTTGGGTGGCCCCGGCAGCGGCATTGGCGGCAACAGCGGCGCGCCCGGCCGGTTGGCGCCGGCCTTGGGCGGCGTGCTCGGGGTGATCTGCGGGTAAGGGGTCGGCGTCGCGGTCCCGGGCGCCCCGGGAACCGTCGTGAGCGGCCGTTGCTGGCCCGCGGCGTCGGCCGTGGATACAGCGCCAAGCAACAACGCGGCGAGGATCGCATGCAACATCGGCAGCCTCCTGTCAGAAACCTCCCTACAGGCTACGCCCAATGGCGCGATTTTGCCTGTCCGCCCGGCCCACAGGCGCGCTAGACTCAACGGCATAACCGTCATTGCCCTGATCAGAAAAAAGGTAACACCATGAGCTCCACCTCCGACGCCACCGCCCGTCTCGACCGCATCCTCGCCGACGCCAAGCGCGACAAGGAAATGGGCTACCGCGACAAGGCGCTGAAGATGTATCCCCACGTCTGCGGCCGTTGCACCCGCGAGTTCTCCGGCAAACGCCTGTCGGAACTGACCGTGCACCACCGCGACCATAACCACGACAACAACCCCCAGGACGGCTCCAACTGGGAGTTGCTGTGCCTGTACTGCCACGACAACGAGCACGCCCGCTACACCGACCAGCAGTATTTCAGCGAAGGTTCGCTGAGCACGCCGAAAGTCGCCGTGGCCACACACAACCCGTTCGCCGGCCTGGCCGCGCTGATGAAGAAGGACTGAACGTCGATTCGCGCCCCCGGCGTGCCGGCAAGCCCGTATAATCGCGCTCTTTTTTTACGAAGGGCCCCGACACGTGGCGAACAAACGGTACAGCTGCATCGGCCTGTTCAACCCCAAATCCGCGGAAAACGTAGGCTCGGTGATGCGCGCCGCGGGCTGCTATGGCGTCAACTCGGTGTTCTACACCGGCAAGCGTTATGAGCGCGCCCGCGACTTCGTCACCGATACCAAGCGCGTGCACTACGACATCCCGCTGATCGGCATCGACGACCTGCAGCGCATCATTCCCCTGGGCTGCACCCCGGTGGCCGTGGAGCTGGTGGAAGGCGCACGGCCATTGCCTGAGTACACCCACCCGGACCGGGCGATCTACATCTTCGGGCCAGAGGATGGCTCGTTGAGCGAAGACGTGCGCGGCTGGTGCGAAGAGACGATCTACATCCCGACAGAAGGCTGCATGAACCTGGCGGCGACGGTGAATGTGGTGCTGTACGACCGCATGGCCAAAGGCTTGAACACCCGCTCGGGGCCGAAGTTCAAGTAGCCCTCACGCCTTGCGCCCCCCCAATCCGGCTCCCGTGCAAGCCTGGCGTCTACGCGGCGAAATAAACGCTACCGTAGGCCGTTGCCGTTGCCGTTGCCGTTGTGCTTTTGCTTTTGCTTCTAAGCGCGCGATATCCCAGGCGACACAAATTGCGACTTCAGGAGGCCGAACACAGGCCTTGCGGAGGGAGGTGACGGGCATGGATGCCCGTCAAGCGCTGGGGCCCAGGATGGGCCCTGCAGCGCGGTCCTCCCGGGAGCAAGGCCGGAGTGAGGGGACCCGGAGCGAAGCGCAGGGCCGGATGAATGGAGCGAGGATTTTTTGGTTCCTTTTTGATCCTTCAAAAAGGAACTCGCCGTAAGGGCGAAAAGGTGACTATGCGTCGACATCGCAAACGAATGCACTTACAACCATTAAAACCAGCGCCGACCGACTTTGACTTTGACTTTGACTTTGACTTTGACTTTGACTTTGACTTTTAGAGCATGAGTTTTGAAAGTTATATGCGCATTCATTTGCGATGGTGACGCATAGTCACCTTTCCGCCCTTACGGCGGGTCCCTTTTTGAAGGATCAAAAAGGAACCAAAAAATCCTCGCTCCATTCATCCGGCCCCTACGCTTCGCTCCGGGGTCCCCTCACTCCGGACTTGCTCCCGGGAGGACCGCGCTGAACGCCCCATCCTGGGGCGCAGCGCTTGACGGGCATCCATGCCCGTCACCTCCCTCCGCAAGCCCTGCGTTCGGCCTCCTGAAGTCGCAATTGGTGTTGCCTGACCTACCGCGCGCTTAGAAGCAAAAGCAAAAGAACAACAGCAACAGCAACAGCAACAGCAACAGCAACAGCAACAGCAACAGCAACAGCAACAGCAACAGCAACAGCAACAGCAACATCGAGACTTAGAAGTTCTCCACAGTCGTTCAGCCACGGCAGCCAAACCATGTCACGACTGATTAAATACGCTGATCAAAAGTTTCATTACAACCAACATGCTCGCCAACGGCACCCACACCCAAGTGTTATAAACCCACCTTGCTCAGGATAGCCTCGAAGTTGGGCGGGGCAGCCACGCGGCAAATTACACTGAACGCTTGCACACTGGTCAAAGTCTGCTGGATATCACCAACCTGAGGAGACCAGGCGATGCACGATATCCATTGGACAACGGACGCACCGAAACATAATGTCCACGGCCTGGAGCGCGTCAGCTCCCTGGCTGGGGGCGCGTTGATGATCAGCAAGGGGCTGCGCCACGGTGGCCTGCTGGGGATGTTGCAGGTTGCCGTAGGCGGCTTGGCGCTGGCCCGTGGCGTGAGCGGGCATTGCTCGACCAAGGCATGGTGGTTGCGGCATCGCGCCGAGTACCTGCGCCTGCATCGCGACATAGAACGAGGCGCTGCCGAGCTCAAGGCGCTGAAGGCCAGCGCCGAGGCGGCGACCCGTACCGCGACGGTGACTGGCGGTTGAAAGCATCGCGGGCAAGCCCGCTTCCACGAGCCCGCGTTCAAAATGATGTCCGGGGCCGTGGGAACGGGCTTGCCGCGATAGATCCTGCGCTTAGCGTAATACCTTGCTTTGCAATACTTCGGACTGCCGCCCCAGCACGTTCTCGCTGATCTGCACGAACTCCTCGGTGCTGACGCTCGACAGGCGCATCAGCGCACGGGCGACGTCGTCCAGCGAGCGCTTGTCGTGGTGGTGCAGGCGGATCTCGCGATCCAGCGCCTGCAGCAGCAGCACGCCACGGGCCACCTGCGCGGCATCGGCCTTGGCGCCCTTGAGGTGGTTCACCTTGGCAGCCAGCTTGTGCTGACGGGCCTGCAGCGCCTCGTAGCGATCATCGCTCATGCCACCAGCGCGGCGCAGCAGCTCGGTGGCGTAATAGTCGGCCAGGCTCTCGCCCAGCCAGTCGCTGCCGTCGCGATCGTTGATCTGGGCGAACAGCTGCACCAATTCACGCAGCACCGGGCTGGTGCCGTTCTCGCTGACCAGCGGGCGCGTGCTGTGCAGATACAGCGAGTTGTTGCCGGCCAGCACGCCCCGCCACATCTCGTCACGGGCACCGACCAGCAGCAGCTTCGGTGGGTTGCGCGGGAACACCGCCTGCAACTGCGGCCAGATAAAGGTCAGCAGGGTCAGCGTGTCCATGCGCCGCATGCCCTGGCCTTGCGGCGCGGCCACGGTCACCTCTGTGACGCCCAGGCGCGCCCGACGACTGCCCAGGTTGCCGGCGAGCATCCAGCCGGTGGGCCGGTCGAACAGCCGCGACACATCGTCGATGCGAAATTTCTGCCGGCCGATACGTGGCCAGGCGGTTTCGACGCTTTTCCAGCCCGTCGGCAGGTCGAAGGTCAGCCGCGAGACCAGCTCGGTGCCATCCTGCTGGTCGAGGCGCGCCGGCGGCACCAGCTGGTCACCACGAAACAGCGCCCAGTGCGGCGTGATGCGCGCCTCATGGGCGCCGCCACGGGGTTGCTGGTCGAGCAGCACGCGGTAGCTGAGGCTGGTCTTGCCCGCCGCCGGGTGCCAGACGCCACGTCCGTTCTGCACCTGCCACTGGCCATCGGCGAGAAAGTCGCTGTAGGCACCAGGCTTGCCCAAGTCGAAGTCCAGGCTGCGCACCGCACTGCCGTCGGCCAGGGTCAGGCGCACCTCGGCCTGGCCGCTCTGCGGCAGCAGGCGCACCTGGTAATCGAGGTCGACCTTCTTCGCCAGGACCTGCGAACTGGCCAGCAGGCCGACAACCAGCAACAACAGGCGACGCATAAAAACTCCTTGTTTCCCGGACACTCAACCTGCGCGGAAGATCAGATGGTCTTCCCAGTCGTCTTCATCCACGTCGTTCTCGCTGAGCATGCGCCCCGACCGGGAAATGCGCTGCTCGTGCACCTGCTGGCGATCACCGCTGACCAGGTGGTGCCAGGCCGGCAGGTCCTGTCCCTCGCTGACCAGGCGGTAACCGCAGGTGGGCGGCAGCCACTTGAACTGGTCGGCCTTGCCGGGGGTCAGCTGGATGCAGTCGGGGACGTGCTCGAAGCGATTGGGGTAGTCGCTGCACTGGCACGTCTGCAGGTCCAGCAGCTTGCAGGCGATACTCGTGTAATAGACGCTGTTGTCTTCCTCGTCCTCGAGTTTCTGCAGACAGCACAGGCCGCAGCCGTCGCAGAGCGACTCCCATTCCTGGTCATCGAGCTGGTCGAGGGTCTTGCGCCGCCAGAAGGGCGCGGTATCGGCGATCATCACACGGTTTCCTGCAGTCAACGTCAAGCCGCGGCGCGCGGCGGCGCCAGTCTAGAGGCAGTCCGGCGGCAACGCCAGACCGCTTGTCAGTGCTCACCGGACGCAGTAGCGTGCGGTATTTTCCCCCGCCCTTGCAGGAGCACCCATGAGCGCCACCCCACGCATCGCCGACTATGCCATCAACGAGCAGTTCATCAATCGCTGGTCGCCCCGCGCCTTCACCGCCGAGCCGATCAGCCAGGAAACCTTGCTGAGCTTCCTCGAGGCCGCGCGCTGGGCTCCGTCGGCCTACAACTCGCAGCCGTGGCGCTTCCTCTACGCCCGCCGCGACACGCCGAGCTGGGAACGCTACCTGGGCATCCTCAACGAGTTCAACCGCAGCTGGGCGCAGCACGCTTCGGCGCTGGTGCTGATCCTCTCCAAGACCACCTTCGCAGCGCCCGGCTCCGATGAAGAAAAGCCTGCGCTGTGGCACACCTTCGACACCGGCTCAGCCTGGGGCCATCTGGCGCTGCAGGCGAGCATCAGCGGCTGGCACAGCCATGGCATGGCCGGCTTCGACCAGGACCTGGCGCGCAGCGAGCTGAAGATCCCCGAGGGCTACGCGCTGCATGCGATGGTGGCGATCGGCAAGCTGGGCGACAAGGCGACCCTGGCCGAAGGCCTGCAGGCCCGCGAAGTGCCGAGCCCGCGCCGACCGTTGAGCGAGCTGGCGGCCGAAGGTGAGTTCAGCCTCTAAGGTTGTGATCGCCTTATCGCGAGGCAGGTGCCCGTGGAAACGGGCTTGCCCCGCGATGAGGTCGCATCAGGCAAACCTCTTTCAGTAACCCCTCGCGAAATCCACCTCGCCCCGCAGGGCCTGCTCCACCGCATAGGCCCGCGCATTCTCCACGAACAACCGCACCATCGCCGCCGGCGAGGTCGGCGCCGAGCTGTGCCCGGTCAGCAGCAGTCCCCAGGCGGTCCAGAACGGATGGCGCTGGGGCAATGGTTCCTGGCGGCAGACATCGATCACCGCGCCAGCCAGATGGCCCTGCTTGAGCGCTTCGACCAGATCGGCATCGACTACCGCCACGCCACGCCCGGCATTGATGAACAAGGCACTGGGCCGGAAGCACTTGAACAGCGCCGCATCGTACAGGTCATGGGTGGCCGGGGTATCGGGCAGCAGGTTGAGCACGTAGTCGGCCTGGCCGACCAGGCGCGGCAGCTGGTCGAGGCCCGCCACTTCGACGAAGGGCGCCTGCTTGCGGGCGCTGCTGGCCACACCGTGCAGGATGACACCGAACGGCACGAGGAACTCGGCCACCCGCTGGCCGATATCGCCGGTACCGACGATCAGCACCCGCCGCCCTTCCAGGGTCCGCCCCGGGCGGTCATCCCAGCGCCGCTCGACCTGGCTGACCAGTCGCGACAGCACATCGCGCTCATGGCCGAGCATGTAGGTGAGCATGTACTCGGCCATCACCTGGCCGAAGATGCCCACCGCCCGGGTCAGGCGGTAGTCGCGTGGCAGGCCGTCGGCCAGCAACGGGGTGATCCCGGCCCAGGTCGACTGCATCCAGCGAGGCTTGTGGCCCTGGCGCAACAGACTGGCCAGCAGGTCCGGCTGGCCCAGCCACACCGGGCAATCGGGGGCCAGGCGTGCCAGTTCGGCGGAGTCGCCGCTGGTCAGGACTTCCAGGTCCGGTGCCGCTTCGCCCAGCAGGCGAGCATAGTTGGCATGATCCTGTTCAGCGATCAGAACGCGCATGTGACACACAACCTTGGCAAACAACGGAAGCGGCCCGCCAGGCGGGCCGCAGGTAGAAAGGGAACCGCGCCTGGGTCAGGCCGGGTCGTTGCGACGCAGCAGCTCTTCGGGCAAGTGCTCGATGTAGTCGTCTTCCGGCGGTGGCATCTGCAGGTGGTAGCCCTGCTTGTCGAGGTTCTCCAGCACCTTGGCGATGTCCTCGCGGGCCAGTGTGCGCTCAGGCGTCAGCACCAGGTCGAAAGCATGCACCGGCTTGCCGAAGAATGGCAGCAGCGCCTCCGGCACACGCTCCAGGCCCTCGGCCTTGAGCACGTAGAGGTACATTTCATTCTTGCGTGGGCTCTTGTAGATCGAGCAGATACGTTTCATCGGGAATCTCCGGCGCCCGCCAGGTCGTCCAGCAGGGCCTGGCCCATGCGTTCGCGACGCCAGCCGCGCAGCGAATCGGGCAGTTGATAGGGACCGTCGGGGTAGCCGCTCTTGAGCAGGGCTTCGAGGGCTTTCTTGCGAAGCATCAGTTCCGGGGCGATGCCCAGCCGCTCACCCTCGGCCTGGCCGATGGCGCGCAGGCGCTTGAGGATGCCGGCGGCTTCGATCGGCAGCGGCTCGGGCAGCGGCTCTGGCCATTGCTCCTGCGGCTGGCTGGCGGCACGCTTGATCAGCTGGATCAGCTGCTCACCGTCCTGGCGGATGGTGCGCGGGTGCATCTCGTCGATTTTCGCCAGTGCCGACGGGCTGTCGGGCTGGCTCCTGGCCATGGGCCACAGCGAGTGTTCCTTGAGGATGCGGTTACGCGGCACATCGCGGCTGCGGGCCTCACGTTCGCGCCAGGCGCACAGTTCACGGAGCACCGCCAGTTGCTGGCGACCGAGCTTCCAGGCCAGCTTGACGTCGCGGTACAGGGTTTCGGGCTCGACTTCACGGCGCAGCGCGGCGACCAGTTCGGCGCCGTCTTCCAGCACCCAGGCGTACTTGTCATCCGACAGGCGCGGGCGCAGGGCATCGAACAGCTCGGCCAGGTGCACGGCGTCCTCGGCGGCGTAGCTCACCTGAGTGTCGGACAGAGGGCGCTGCAGCCAGTCGGAGCGGGTCTCGCCCTTGGGCAGCTCGAGCCCCAGCACCTCTTGCACCAGGCGCGAATAGCCCATGGAGAAACCGATGTTCAGGTAGCCGGCGGCCAGCTGGGTATCGAACAACGGCTGGGGTAGCTTGCCGGTCAGGCGCAGCAGCACTTCCAGGTCTTCGCTGCAGGCATGCAGCACCTTGACCACGCCGCTGTCCTCGAGCAGCCCGGCCAGCGGCTGCCAGTCGCGGATCAGCAGGGGGTCGATGAGGTAGGCGCACTGGCCGACACCGATCTGGATCAGGCCGGCCTTTGGGTAGAAGGTGTCGACCCGCATGAATTCGGTGTCGAGGGCCACGAAGGGCTGTTCGCGCCAGCTTCGGCAGTGTTCGGCCAGGTTCTGGTCGTCACGGATCCAGTGTATTTCGATGGCCACGAGGCTCTCCCACTAACATTGGCGCGCAGTATATACGGCGCGGCCCCTGGGGGTGAAACCTCGCGCCATCCATGGTGCCGGGCGGTCGACCGCTCAGCGTTTGGCCGCCAGCCACGGCCGGCAGCTGGCGAACATGTCCAGCGATCGCTGGTAGACCTCGGTGCGCACCTGCAACAGCCCGAGCATCGAGTGGAACAGGTTGTCCTGGGACAGCGGCGCATCACGCAGCTTGCCCAGGCATTCGGTGTCCAGGCCGAAATCCTGGCGGTAGCTGTCGGAGAACCAGGCCAGCAGCGGCACGTGCTTTTGCTGGTCCGGCGCGATCATGTAGGGCGTGCCGTGCAGGAACAGGTTGTACTCGCCCAGCGATTCGCCATGGTCTGAAAGATAGATCATCGCGGTGTCGACCTTGTCCTGTCGGCTGCGCAAGGTGTCGATCAGGGTGGCCAGCACCTTGTCGGTGTAGGCCAGGGTGTTGTCGTAGCCGTTGACGATCTCCTGCTGGCTGCACTGGTTAAGGGCGTTGCTGCGGCACACCGGGGTGAAGGCTTCGTTGCCCGCGGGGTAGCGCTTGAAGTACTCGGGGCCATGGCTGCCCATCTGGTGCAGCACCAGCACGGTGTCCTGGTCGAGGTTGTCCAGCAGCTCGGCCAGGCCCTGCAGCAGGATCTCGTCATGGCACTCGCCACTGGCGCACAGCGCCGGGTCCTTGAGGTTGCTTACATCGATAAATTGCACCCGGTCGCAGGTGCCCTTGCAGCCGGACTGGTTATCACGCCACTGCACCGCCAACCCTGCGCGCTGGAGGATGTCGAGCAACCCTTCACGGTTCTTGGCCACGCGTGCGTCGTAGTCCTTGCGCGACATGCCGGAGAACATGCAGGGCACCGACACGGCGGTCTCGGTGCCGCAGGAATGGACGTCGGTGAAACTCAGCAGGCCCTGCTCCTTGGCCAGCCGTGGCGTGGTGTCGCGGGCATAGCCGAGCAGGCCGAAGTTATCCGCCCGGGCACTTTCACCGACCACCAGCACGGTCAGTGACTTGCGTGCGTGCTGCTGCCAGGCGCTGTCGCGACGGGCATCTTCGCCATATGGCTGGAACGGCCGGGTGGCGCTGCCCACTTGCTCGCTGACATAACCGATGGAAGCCCCGACGATATTGCTCGGCGTGAGCATCAGGCGCAGTTCATGGTGATTGCGAAACAGCGACGCCAACCCCTGATAGTTGACCAGCGCTACCGAACCCAAGGCTGCTACGCAGGCACCGCTGACCACCAGCTTGCCCAGCAGCTCGCGGTGCCAGGGGCGATAGTCGATCCTGGCTTTCCATACCAGCAGCGACGGCAGCACACCCAGCAGCAGGATATAAACGGCAAACTTCAGCGAGAGCAGGTCGCGCACTTCCGCGACATTGGTTTCAGCGACATTGCGGAACATGCCGGCATCAATAAGCACACCATATTGATTCATGAAGTAAGCGACACTTGCGCCACTGAGGAACAACACGATCAATACCGGCTTCAGTACATAACGAAACGCCAGCAAGGTGAGTATGAGATTGAAGGCGAACAGCATCAGCACGGCGAATGCCAGGCTCAGCCACAACCCCACCATGCCCGGCGGCACGATGGACTCCAGGTGTTGCCAAAGCAAGGTGTTGAAGCCGATCAACAGGTACAGGCTGGCCAGCAGCGTGACCCATTCGGTCCGCAGGGATTTGAGTTTCAGCATGGCGTTCGCAATAAGAGTTCATCAGCGGCCAACGCGCCCGGGCGGGCAGGTTGGAAAGTTGGCCGAACTCTAGAAAGCCTAGCATCAATTTTTTGTGAAAAAGACGCCAACAATTAGTCTGTCGACGTCTTTCATCGGTTAAACAACTTTCATTCAGCTGCCATTCAGCCAGGCAGGCGAAGCTTGGCGTACGGCTCGCGATCGATGTCCAGGACCTCCACGCACAGCTGGATGTCCAGACCGGGCTGGCCGGGGATCGCTTCGCGCAGTACCTCGAGCAGGCTGTTGGACAACTGCTGTTTCACTTGCGGCGTGCGTCCGCTGAGGATCGCCAGGCGCACATGGGCGAAGGCCCGCTCGCTCGGCGCGGTACCGACCCGATACTGGGCGAAGGACTGGGCACGGCTCTTGATGTCCAGCTCTTCGGCGAACTGGCCGCTGCCGACCAGGGCGTGATTCAGTCGCAGCAGTAGCACATCGACGTTGAGTTCGCGCAGGTTGTCGCTGTATTCCAGGTTCAGGTGAGGCATGGCGCAGGTTCCGGTTACGCAGGGATGGGCGACAGCCTAACCCAGTCCCGCAATGCGGCAAAGGCGACTATCCTCTTGGTTCAGGCTCGTTTACCAACCCTGAGAGAGGTGAAGAAATGCCAGTTCCGCATGATTTGCTCGCAGACCTGCACGTGACCGCCGACCAGTTCCAGGCCCTCATCGACAAGAACCAGGACCTGCACAAGCTGCACAAGGAATACAACGCCAAGGACAAGGAAGTGGTGGCCGCCGAGGGCAACGCCACCAACGACGACACCGTCAACCTGCTGCGCAGGGAACGCCTGCTGCTCAAGGACAAGATCGAACGGATCGTCCATCCGCCCAAATCCTGATTCCCCTCACTGACGCCATCGCGGGGCAAGCCCGCGATAGCGTCGGCGGCCGTTACGCGGACGCCTTCAACGCCGCATCCAGGTCCTCGATCAGATCCCGGTAGTCCTCGATCCCGATCGACAATCGCACCAGGTTCTCGCTGATCCCCATCACGCCCTTCTGCTCCGGGCTCAGGGAGTTGTGCGACATGCTCCAGGAGTGGTTGATCATGCTCTCCACGCCGCCCAGCGAATCGGCCAGGACAAAGATCGACAGCGCCTCGACCAGGCGGTTGACCGCGGCCCGATCTCCCTTGATGCGCAACGCCACCACCGCACCGCCGGTGCGCATCTGACGCTTGCTGAGTTCATGCTGCGGATGGCTTTCCAGCCCCGGGTAGTAGACCTGCTCGACCTGCGGATGCTGTTCGAGGAACTGCGCCACGCGCAGGGCATTGGCGCTCTGGCGCTCCATGCGTACATCGAGGGTCTTCAGCCCGCGCAGCGCCAGGTAGCAGTCGAACGGCCCCTGGATCGCGCCGACCGCCATGCTGATCTTGCGCAAACGGCCCAGCAGCTCGTGATTGGCCGCCACCACCACGCCGCCGGTCAGGTCGGAGTGGCCGCCGATGTACTTGCTCGCCGAATGCATCACCAGGTCCACGCCCAGGGTGATCGGCTGCTGGTTCCAGGGCGAGCAGAAGGTGTTGTCGATGCAGGTCATCACCCCACGGGCGCGGGCCAGGTCGCAGACCGCCTTGATGTCCACCAGGTGCAGCAGCGGGTTGGTCGGCGACTCGATCCAGATCAGTTGCGTGTCCGGGCGGATAGCTGCGGCCACGGCCTCGACGTCGTTGAGGTCGACATAGGTGGTGGTCAGGCCCGAGGTGCGTCCACGGTAGTCTTCCAGCAGGCGGAAGGTGCCGCCATAGACACCGTTCATCACCACCACATGGGCGTCCTTGGACAGCAGTTCGAGCACCGTGGCGGTGGCGCTGACGCCCGAGGCGCAGGCGACCGCGCCGACGCCCTCCTCCAGTGCGGCCACGCAGGTCTCGTAGGCATGCCGGGTCGGGTTGCTGACCCGGCTGTAGGCGTATTCGGGGTTGTCGTCCAGGCCGCGCTTGATGAACGAGCTGGAAGTGACGATGGCCGGGAAGATGGCGTTGTCGGCGACGCTGGACTGCTCGCCGGCGTGGATGGTGCGGGTGGCAAAATTGCGCGGTTTGTCGGACATGGTCGGGTCCATTGACTGAGGATGGAAAACCGCCACTATCTCATATCCGCCGGGCCCCGGCGCCAACGGAACGTTGCTGTCGACGAAGCGCCTGAAAGGGTTTCAACGTTCTCAGCATGCGGCTAACCTTGGAAAACGTTCCTCCACCCCACCTGACGACATCATGGACAGTTTCGACCAGCATATCCTCACCCTGCTCCAGCGCGACGCGTCGCTGTCACTCAAGGACCTGGCCGAGGCGGTCAACCTGTCCACCACGCCGTGCTGGAAGCGGGTCAAGCGATTGGAAGAGGAAGGCTACATCCGCGGCCGCGTCGCCCTGCTCGACCCCGAGCGCCTGGGCCTGGGCCTGACGGTGTTCGTCCAGCTCAAGACGCAGCGCCACGACAGCGCCTGGCTGGCGCAGTTCGCCGCCACGGTGACGGCGTTCGAGGAGGTGATGGAGGTCTACCGCATGTCTGGCGACTGGGACTACATGCTGCGGGTGGTGGTGGGCGACATTGCCGCCTACGACCGCTTCTACAAGAAGTTGATCACCAGCACCGACGGGCTGTCGAACATCACCTCGAGCTTTGCCATGGAGCAGATGAAGTACACCACGGCGTACCCGGTGGGGCGCTAGGAGCGGGCGGAGGCGGTGGCGTGGGAGCGGGCACCAACATCAGTCGGTTGTGATTGTCGCCTCGATCCGGTTTCCGGCCCTGGCCTTCTCCAGCTTGATCGCCACGAACTTCGAGGTCGGCGTGTAGGTCCCCTCGCCATAGCTCTCCAGCGGCACCAGCGGGTTGGTCTCTGGATAGTAGGCCGCCGCCTGGCCTTGCGGCACGTCATAGGCCACCAGGCGGAACCCCGAGACCCGCCGCTCGCGACCATCCTCCCAGAGCGACACCAGGTCCACCTCCTCGCCCGGTTCGAAGCCCAGTCGACGGATATCCGCCTCATTGACGAACACCACCTCGCGCAGGCCGAACACGCCACGGTAGCGGTCATCCAGCCCGTACAGCGTGGTGTTGTATTGGTCGTGGGAACGCAGGGTCTGCAGGATCAGGTCGGGCTTGTCACCACGGGCCAGCACCTGGGCGTTGACCAGTTGCTCCGGCAGCGGGCTGGGGGTGAAGCGCGCCTTGCCGGTGGCCGTGCGGAAGTTGCGCTCGGCGGCGTTGTTGCCCAGGTGGAAGCCACCGGGATGCTGCAGGCGCGCGTTGAATTCGCTGAAGCCCGGGATGACATCGGCGATCATGCCGCGGATGCGGCCGTAGTCGGCAATCGCGTAGTCCCAGTCGATCGGTTTGTTGCCCAGGGTGGCCTTGGCCATCCCGGCGACGATGGCCGGTTCCGAGCGCAGCAGCGGCGAGCGCGGCTTCAGCTGGCCATGGGAGATGTGCACCATGCTGAAGGTGTCTTCCACGGTGACGCCCTGCGGCCCTTTGGCCTGGATGTCGATCTCGGTGCGGCCCAGGCACGGCAGGATCAACGCATCGCGCCCGGTGACCAGGTGCGAGCGGTTGAGCTTGGTGGAAATCTGCACGGTCAGTTCGCAGTTGCGCAGCGCCGCGTGGGTACGCGGGGTGTCCGGAGTCGCCTGGGCGAAGTTGCCGCCCAGGGCGACGAACACCTTGGCCCGCCCCTCTTCCATGGCCTGGATCGCCAGCACGGCGTTATGGCCGTGCTCGCGGGGCACCTTGAACTGGAAGCGTTTCTCGATGGCGTCGAGCAGCGCCGCCTTGGGCTTCTCGTCGATGCCCATGGTGCGGTCGCCCTGCACGTTGCTGTGTCCGCGCACCGGCGACAGGCCGGCGCCGGGCTTGCCGACGTTGCCGCGCAGCAGCTGCAGGTTGACGATCTCCTGCACGGTCGGCACCGAGTGGCGGTGCTGGGTCACGCCCATGGCCCAGCACATGATCACCCGCTCGGCCTTGCGGTACATGCGCGCGGCCAGCTCGATCTCGGCCTTGCTCAAGCCCGACTGCTCGACGATATGCTCCCAGGGCGTGGCGTCCACCACGGCCAGGTAGGCCTCGACGCCACTGGTGTGCTCGGCGATGAAGGCATGGTCGAACACCGGCGGCTCATCATTGAGCTGCGCCTCGCGCTCCCACTGCAGGAGGAACTTGGCGATCCCTCGCATGGCCGCCATGTCGCCGCCCAGCGCCGGGCGGAAATAGGCAGTGTTGGTCGGTTCGGAGCCGTTGCTGAGCATCTCGAACGGGTGCTGCGGATGCTGGAATCGCTCCAGGCCCCGCTCCTTGAGCGGATTGAAGCAAACCACCTGGGCGCCGCGCTTGACCGCCTCGCGCAGCGGTTCGAGCATGCGCGGGTGGTTGGTGCCGGGGTTCTGGCCGATGACAAAGATCGCATCGGCCAGCTCCAGGTCATGGAACACCACGGTGCCCTTGCCCACGCCGAGGGTTTCGGCCATGCCCACGCCACTGGCCTCGTGGCACATGTTCGAGCAGTCGGGGAAGTTGTTGGTGCCATAGGCGCGCACGAACAGCTGGTAGAGGAACGCCGCCTCGTTGCTGGCCCGGCCCGAGGTGTAGAACTCGGCCTGGTCCGGCGATTCGAGGCCGTTGAGGTGCCGGGCGATCAGGGCGAACGCCTCGTCCCAGCTGGTTTCGACGTAATGGTCGGTGGCCGCGTCATAGCGCATCGGGTGAGTGATGCGGCCTTGGTATTCGAGCCAGTAGTCGGTCTGCTCGAGCAGGGCGCTGACGCTGTAGCGGGCGAAGAACGCCGGATCCACCGAGCGGCCGGTGGCCTCCCAGTTGACCGCCTTGGCGCCGTTCTCGCAGAACTTGACCATGTCGCTTTCCGGCGACTCGCCCCAGGCACAACCCGGGCAGTCGAAACCGCCGTTCTGGTTGGTCTTGAGCATGGCCCGCAGGTTCTTGAAGGCGTTCTCGCTGCCCAGCCAGCTCTTGGTCACGCTCTTGAGCGCGCCCCAGCCGGCGGCCGGCCCCTTGTAGTCCCTGATGTGTTCGTCCTGGCTCATGCTGCGCTTCTCCGCACGGTGTTTTTTCCAGCCTAAGAAGCCGCTCCCAGTGCGTCCAATCGAAATAAACGACAGCGTGATAAACCGTCTCGATCACCCGGCAGAGCCCTTGTGCTGCGTGGCCTGCGGTGGTGATAGAGGAGACTTATCGAGCGGTCGGGGAAAGCAATTTGACGTCACTGGGCGCAGGTTATAGCTTGAACCTTGTCTGCGGCCTTTCGCCGCCCCCAGCCACTGCACAGGTCGAGCGTGAACGTGGAAAAGAACCCCCAGGCCCTGATCGACGGTTTCAACCGCAAAGTCGATTACCTGCGGATGTCGGTCACCGACCGCTGCGATTTTCGCTGCGTCTATTGCATGGCCGAAGACATGCAGTTCCTGCCGCGCCAGCAGATTCTCAGCCTCGAGGAGCTGTACCTGGTCGCCGAGCGCTTCGTCGCCCTGGGCACCCGCAAGATCCGCCTGACCGGTGGCGAGCCCCTGGTGCGCCAGGGCATCGTCGGGCTGTGCGCGCGCATCGCCGCCCTGCCCGGCCTGCGCGAACTGTGCCTGACCAGCAATGGCTCGCAGCTCGGCCGCCTGGCCCAGCCGCTGTTCGATGCCGGCGTCTCGCGCCTGAACATCAGCCTCGACAGCCTTGACCCCGAGCGCTTCCGCGCCCTGACCCGTACCGGCGACCTCACGCAGGTGATCGCGGGCATCGACGCCGCGCGCGCCGCGGGCTTTCGCCGCACCAAGCTCAACGCGGTGGTGCTCAAGGGCCGCAACGACCACGAAATCGTCGACCTGGTGCGCTTCGCCATCGACCGCGAGCTGGACATCTCGTTCATCGAAGAAATGCCCCTGGGCGTCATCAGCGAGCACGAGCGCGGCGAGTCCTTCTGCTCCAGCGACGACGTGCGCGCCCGCCTGGCCGAGCACTTCACCCTGGTCGAGTCGGCCGAGTCCTCCCAGGGCCCGGCGCGCTACTGGCGCCTGGCCGAAGCGCCCGACACCCGGGTCGGCTTCATCTCGCCGCACAGCCACAACTTCTGCGCCACCTGCAACCGCGTGCGCCTGACCGTCGAAGGCCGCCTGCTGCTGTGCCTGGGTAACGAGCACTCGGTGGACCTCAAGCAGGTCCTGCGCCAGCACCCCGGCGACAGCGCCCGCCTGGAAAAGACCCTGCGCGACGCCATGCAGCTCAAGCCCTACCGCCACCACTTCGAAGTGGGCGGCGAGGTGCAGATCCTGCGCTTCATGAACATGACCGGCGGCTGATCGCCCGCCTCTGGAACCGTCTTGATCGTCCACTCACGCCCCGACATGCTGCGCGTGCTGTTCACCCTCAAGGGCTCGATCGTCCAGCGCATCGCCTTGCGCTGCCTGGCGGTGACCTTGCTGGCGGCACTGATCGTGCTGATCGAGCGGCACTACCCGGCGCTGTTCTACCCGGTCAGCGCCACGCCCTTCACCCTGCTGGGGCTGTCGCTGTCGATCTTCATGAGTTTTCGCAACAACGCCTGCTACGACCGCTGGTGGGAGGGCCGCAAGGCCTGGGGACGGATGATCATCGAGGTGCGCTCGTTCGTGCGTGAAAGCGTGGCGATCGAGGATCAGCAGCTGCGCGCGCAGATGCTGCGTGGCCTGTGCGGCTTCGCCCATGCCCTCAATGCCCGGCTGCGCAACGAAGACGAGCTGCCCCTGGCGCGCACCTGGCTGGCCGAGGGCGCGCCGATCACCGCGCACAACGTGTGCGACGGCATCCTGCGCGATATCGGTGCCCAGTGCTCACGCTTGGCGAAGGACGGCGCGATCAGCGAGTTCCGCTACACGCTCCTGGAGCAGCGCCTGGCCGGCCTGTCAGACGTGCAGGCCACCTGCGAACGGATCAAGGGCACGCCGCTGCCGTTCCCCTACACCCTGCTGCTGCACCGCACCATCTACATCTTCTGCCTGCTGCTGCCGTTTGCCCTGGCAGAACCGCTGGGCTGGCTGGCACCGCTGTTCACCACCATCGTCAGCTACACCTTCTTCGGCCTGGATGCGATCGGTAACGAGCTGGAGGACCCGTTCGGCCGGGACGAAAACGACCTGCCGACCGATGCGCTAGTGCGTACCGTCGAGCGCGACGTGCTGGCGGCGCTGGGGCATGAGCCGCTGCCACCGGCGTTGGTGCCGGTGGATCATGTGTTGAGTTGAAGTCTCATCGCGGGGCAAGTCGCATCGGCGCACCGCCGCTCCAACGCCAGCCTGTGTGTGCTGATATGAGATCGGCGTGGGAGCGGCGGTGCGCCGATGCGACTTGCCCCGCGATGGGGTTCCTGAGGTCAACCGCGGCTTTCGCAGGCCCCGATTGGTTTGAGGTGCGCGACGAAATTGCACGGCCGGTGCCGCGCATCCAGTTGCTCGGCCAGGATGCCTTCCCAGGCCGTGCGGCAGGCGCCGGTCGAGCCCGGCAGGCAGCACACCAGGGTGCCGTTGGCCAGGCCGGCCAGGGCCCGGCTCTGCACGGTCGAGGTGCCGATATCAAGGATCGACAGGGCGCGGAACAGCTCGCCAAACCCGTCGATGCGCTTGTCCAGCAGGCAGTCCACCGCCTCCGGCGTGCTGTCGCGCCCGGTGAAGCCGGTGCCACCAGTGATCAGCACCACCTGCACCTGGTCGTCGGCGATCCAGGTGGCGACTTGGGCGCGGATCTTGTACAGGTCGTCCTTGAGCAGCTCCCGCGCCACCAGGCGGTGGCCCACGCCGACGGCGCGGCTGGCCAGCAGCTCGCCGGAGGTGTCGGTGTCGTAGGTGCGGGTGTCGCTGACGGTCAGCACCGCGATGTTCAGCGGTACGAACACCGCGTCCGGTTTCACGCTCATGGCCTTTGCTCCAGGATTGGCTTCGCGGCCACGTTAGAGACAAGCCCCGGCAGCGTCCAATCGATAGGGCGTACCGGATGATCGACGCTTTCTATCGCTGCTGCAGGACCGGCTGAATGTTCATCAAGGATTAGCCAGGTGCTTCACTCTTGGTTAAGGTCTACCCACCCCGCAACCCCAGGCCGCACCATGGACATCAAACAGCTCAAGTTTCTCATCGCCCTCGACCAGACCCGCCACTTCGGCCAGGCCGCGGCGCTGTGCCACATCACCCAGCCGACCCTGTCCATGCGCCTGCGCAACCTCGAGGACGAACTGGACCTGGTGCTGGTCAAGCGCGGCCAGCGCTTCGAAGGGTTCACCGAAGCCGGCGAACGCATCCTGGCCTGGGCCCGCACCCTGCTCGCCGCCCATGACGGCCTGCAGGCCGAGGCCGCCAGCTGCCGCGGCCAGGTGGTCGGCAGCCTGCGCCTGGGCACCGTGCCGCTGGCCAGCTTCAACCCCATGCAACTGCTGATGCCACTGCGTGAGAAGTACCCCGAGCTGCACTTCCAGCTGTCGTCATTGAGCTCCGAGCAGGTGATCGATGGCCTGAGCCGCAACCAGCTCGACCTGGGCATCTGCTACCTCGACCAGGTCAACACCAGCTTCTTCGAAGTGATCGAGCTGAGCACCACCACCATGGGCCTGCTGCACGACACCCGGCACTTCCAGTTCGAGGCCGACAGCCTGCGCTGGGAAGACCTCGGCGAGCTGCCGCTGGGCCTGCTGAGCAAGGGCATGCACTACCGCCAGTCCCTCGACCTGAGCTTGCGCAGCCGGGGCCTTGCGCCCAATGCCGTGCTCGAGAGCGACTCGACCTTCCAGCTGATCCAGGCGATCAGCACCGGCGTGTGCTGCGCGATCATGCCACTGGACTGCGGCCTGGAAGACCTCAGCCAGCACATGCGCATCATCCCGGTGCAGGAAGCCAGCATCCACAGCCCGGTCGGCCTGCTGCTGCGCCGCAGCGAGCCGCGCTCGGCCATCGCCGAGCAGTGTTTCGACGAGGCCCGCGCCCTGTTTCAACCCTCCTGAGCCGTCGCCTGGCGGTACTGTCGCGGGGTGAAACCGGTCAGTTGCCTGAACTGCCGGCTGAAGGCGCTGTGGTCGGTGTAGCCACAGCGCAGGGCCACCTCGATGATCGGCAGGTCGCTGTGCAGCAGTTGATGTGCATGCTCCAGGCGGGCCTTGTGAATCATCTGCCGGGGCGTGAGGTGGAACACCCGTTTGCAGTAACGCTCCAGCTGCGCCACCGAAATCCCGGCGATGCGGGTCAGCTCGCCCATGCTGATCGGCTGGTGGAAATGCGCGCGGATATGCGCATCCACCGCCGCCAGACGCTGGTAGGCGGGGTGGGTGTCGGCGGCTGACTGCAGGTCGACCGAAATGCCCACCAGGCCGATGATTCTCCCCGCCGGCTCGTACAACGGACGCTTGTGGGTCAGGCACCAGCCCGGTTCGCGGCTGCCGTACAGGTGCAGCTCCAGCTGGTCTTCCAGCACCAGGCCCTGCTCCAGCACCCGGCGGTCCTGCTCGGTATAGCCGGGGCCCAGGCGCGCCGGGAACACCTCGGCGCTGGTCTTGCCCAGCAAGGGTGCCAGGTGCTTCAGGCCACAGCGCTGGACCAGTGTGCGGTTGGCCAGGACATAGCGAGCCTGGTCGTCCTTGATGAAGATCGCCGCGTTGGCAAGGACATCGAGCATCGGCAGCAGCCAGACCACGCCGGCCAGCAAGGCTTCGAGGGATTCAGGGCGATGCTGGTCAAGGTGCTGGTACAGCGCAGTCAATGGTTGCTCGGGCATGCGGTTATCCCTCGTGGCTCTCGCGGCCCTGCAAGCCTAGTCAGCAGCCCCCGCCGGGCGCCAGCACTCGCGCCCGACTATGCCGATTTCGTCACCCACCTTGCAGAAAACCATCAAGAACGCCGGCCTCGATCGGTCCACTCTATGCCCCACGCAAGCCGCCCCACGACCTACAAGAGCGCGGCCGACCAAGCCGCATCGTGACATCAGACCTGCCTATCCAAAACCTACAAAAAGGCGCAACCATGTCAGGCAAATTCAAGAAACAGCTGTCCCTGCTGGACCTCACCTTCATCGGCCTGGGCGCCATCTTCGGCTCCGGCTGGCTATTCGCCGCCAGCCACGTCTCGGCCATCGCCGGCCCGGCCGGCATCCTCTCCTGGTTCCTCGGCGGCTTCGCCGTGCTGCTGCTGGGCATCGTCTACTGCGAGCTCGGCGCCGCCCTGCCGCGGGCCGGTGGCGTGGTGCGCTACCCGGTGTACTCCCATGGCCCGCTGCTGGGCTACCTGATGGGCTTCATCACCCTGATCGCCTTCTCCAGCCTGATCGCCATCGAGGTGGTTGCCTCGCGCCAGTATGCCGCGGCCTGGTTTCCGGCCTTGACCAAGACCGGCTCCAGCGACCCGACGGTGCTCGGCTGGCTGGTGCAGTTCGCCCTGCTCGGGCTGTTCTTCCTGCTCAACTACCGCAGCGTGAAGACCTTCGCCAAGGCCAACAACCTGGTCAGCGTGTTCAAGTTCATCGTGCCGCTGCTGGTGATCGGCGTGCTGTTCACCTTCTTCAAGCCGGAGAACTTCGAGGTCCAGGGCTTCGCGCCGTTCGGCCTGTCCGGCGTGGAAATGGCGGTGTCGGCCGGCGGCATCATCTTCGCCTACCTGGGGCTCACGCCGATCATCTCGGTGGCCAGCGAGGTGAAGAACCCGCAGCGCACCATCCCCATCGCGCTGATTCTCTCGGTGCTGCTGTCCACCGCGATCTACGCCCTGCTGCAACTGGCGTTCCTCGGCAGCGTGCCGACCGAGATGATTGCCAACGGCTGGGCCGGAGTGACCAAGGAGCTGGCCCTGCCCTACCGTGACATCGCCCTGGCCCTGGGCGTCGGCTGGCTGGCCTACCTGGTGGTGGCCGACGCGGTGATCTCGCCCAGCGGCTGCGGCAACATCTACATGAATGCCACCCCACGAGTGATTTATGGCTGGGCGCAGACCGGCACCTTCTTCAAGTACTTCACCCGCATCGACGAGCAATCCGGCATCCCGCGCCCGGCGCTGTGGCTGACCTTCGGCCTGGCGGTGTTCTGGACCCTGCCGTTCCCGTCCTGGGAAGCGCTCATCAACGTGGTCTCTGCCGCCCTGGTGCTCAGCTACGCGGTGGCCCCGGTTTCGGTCGCCGCCCTGCGCCGCAGCGCCCCCGACATGGCCCGGCCGTTCCGGGTCAAAGGCATGGGCGTGCTCGGCCCGCTGTCGTTCATCATCGCCGCGCTGATCGTCTACTGGTCGGGCTGGAACACCGTGTCCTGGCTGCTGGCGCTGCAGATCGTGATGTTCGTGCTGTACCTGCTGTGCCGCCGCTTCGTGCCCACCGAACACCTGTCGCTGGGCCAGCAGGTGCGCTCGTCGGCCTGGCTGATCGGCTTCTACGCCGTGACCATTTTCCTTTCCTGGCTGGGCAGCTTCGGCGGTCTGGGCGTGATCGGCCATCCGCTGGACACCCTGATCGTCGCCGCCACTGCCCTGGGCATCTACTACTGGGGCGCGGCCACTGGCGTGCCGGCCCGGCTGGTGCGGCTCGATGGCGACGATGAAAGCGAAGCCGGCAGCGAACCCCATGCCGGCCAGCACCCCGCCGCCGTCGCCTCCTGACCCACTACCGAATGGACACGCTGATGAAACAGGTTCATGTAATCGACTCCCATACCGGCGGCGAACCGACCCGCTTGGTGATGAAGGGCTTCCCGCCCCTGCACGGCCGCAGCATGGCCGAGCAGCGCGACGAACTGCGCGAGCTGCACGACCACTGGCGCCGCGCCTGCCTGCTGGAGCCACGTGGCAACGATGTGCTGGTGGGCGCGCTGTACTGCCCGCCGGTCTCTGCGGATGCCACCTGCGGGGTGATCTTCTTCAACAACGCCGGCTACCTGAACATGTGCGGCCACGGCACCATCGGCCTGGTTGCCTCGCTACGCCACCTGGGCCTGATCGAGCCGGGCGTGCACAAGATCGATACACCGGTCGGCCAGGTCAGCGCCACCCTGCATGACGATGGATCCGTCACCGTCGGCAACGTGCCGTCCTACCGCTACCGCCGGCAGGTTGCCGTGGACGTGCCGGGGCACGGCCTGGTGCGCGGCGACATCGCCTGGGGCGGCAACTGGTTCTTCCTGGTTTCCGACCACGGCCAGCGCATCGCGCTGGACAACCGCGAAACCCTCACCGACTACGCCTGGACCCTGCTCAAGACCCTCGAGGCCCAAGGCATCACCGGCGAACACGGCGCCCCGATCGACCATGTCGAACTGTTCGCCGACGACGCCAACGCCGACAGCCGCAACTTCGTCATGTGCCCCGGCAAGGCCTACGACCGCTCGCCCTGCGGCACCGGCACCAGCGCCAAGCTGGCGTGCCTGGCCGCCGACGGCAAGCTCGCCGAAGGCCAGACCTGGGTCCAGGCCAGCATCACCGGCAGCCAGTTCCATGGCCGCTACGAGCGCGACGGCGAACGCATTCGCCCGTTCATCACCGGCCGTGCCCACATGACCGCCGACAGCACCCTGCTGATCGACGAGCAGGACCCGTTCGCCTGGGGCATCTGACCCCGTTCATTTCCCACTGAATACCGCCAGGAGTGACAACCATGACCGACAACATCTTCACCGGCACCATGCCCGCCCTGATGACCCCCTGCACCGCCGAGCGCAAACCGGACTTCGACGCCCTGGTGCGCAAGGGCCGCGAACTGATCGACGCCGGCATGAGCGCCGTGGTGTACTGCGGCTCGATGGGCGACTGGCCGCTGCTGAACGAGGCCGAACGCCAGGAGGGCGTGGCGCGCCTGGTCGCCGCCGGCATCCCGACCATCGTCGGCACCGGCGCGGTGAACACCCGCGAGGCTGTGTCCCACGCATCCCACGCCGCCAAGGTCGGCGCCGCCGGCCTGATGGTCATCCCCCGGGTGCTGTCCCGTGGCGCATCGCTGACCGCCCAGCAACACCACTTCTCGGCGATTCTCGCCGCCGCGCCGAAGCTGCCAGCGGTGATCTACAACAGCCCCTACTACGGTTTCGCCACCCGCGCCGACCTGTTCTTCGCCCTGCGTCGCGAGTACCCCAACCTGATCGGCTTCAAGGAGTTCGGCGGCGCCGCCGACCTGCGCTACGCCGCCGAGCACATCACCTCCCAGGACGATGATGTGACCCTGATGGTCGGCGTCGACACCCAAGTGGTGCACGGTTTCGTCAACTGCAACGCCACCGGCGCCATCACCGGCATCGGCAACGCGCTGCCCCGTGAAGTGCTGCAACTGGTCAGCTTGAGCAAGCGCGCCGCCAAGGGCGATGCCAAGGCCCGGCGCCAGGCTCGGGAGCTGGAGTCGGCGCTGGCGGTGTTGTCGTCGTTCGATGAAGGCTGCGACCTGGTGCTGTACTACAAGCACCTGATGGTGCTCAACGGCGACAGCGAGTACCGCCTGCACTTCAACGAAACCGACGCCCTCACCGACGCCCAGCGGCACTACGCCGAACAGCAGTACGCGCTGTTCCGCACCTGGTACGCCAGCTGGTCGGCCGAGCAGAACATCGCCTGATCACCGCAACTCCTGTGGGAGCGGCCTTGTGTCGCGAAAGGGGCGCATGGCGCCCCCAACAGGTCCAGACCTTATCCAGATTCTCCAGGACGCCCCATGACCCTCACCGGCAATCTACTGATCGGCCAGCGCGCCGTCACAGGCACCCAGGCCGCGATCCATGCCATCGACCCGGCCACCGACACCCCGCTCGCCCCACCCTACGCCGGCGCCAGCGCCGAACAGCTAACCCAGGCCTGCGACCTGGCCTGGGCGGCATTCGATGCCTACCGCGAAACCACCTCCGAACAACGCGCCCACTTTCTCGACACCATCGCCGAGCAGATCGAAGCCCTGGGCGATGCCCTGATCGACCGCGCCAACGCCGAGACCGGCCTGCCCAAGGCGCGTCTGCTGGGCGAGCGCGGCCGCACCTGCGCGCAACTGCGCACCTTCGCTCGCGTGGTGCGGGCCGGTGAATGGCTGGATGTACGGGTGGACAACGCCCTGCCCGAGCGCCAGCCACTGCCACGTCCCGACCTGCGCCAACGACAGGTTGCCCTGGGCCCGGTGGCGGTGTTCGGCGCCAGCAATTTCCCGCTGGCCTTCTCGGTGGCCGGCGGCGACACCGCCTCGGCACTGGCCGCCGGTTGCCCGGTGGTGGTCAAGGCCCATGGCGCCCACCCCGGCACCAGCGAGCTGGTCGGCCAGGCCGTGGCCCGGGCAGTCGCGAAGTGCGAGCTGCCCGAAGGCGTGTTCTCGCTGCTGTACGGCGCCGGCCGCGAGGTCGGTATCGGTCTGGTCAGCGACCCGCGCATCAAGGCCGTCGGCTTCACCGGCTCGCGCAGTGGCGGCCTCGCGCTGTGCCAGGCCGCCCAGGCACGTCCCGAGCCAATCCCCGTCTATGCCGAAATGAGCTCGATCAACCCGGTGTTCCTCTTCGACGCCGCCCTGCAGGACCGAGCGGAATCTCTGGCCCAAACCTTCGTCGCTTCGCTGACCCAGGGTGCCGGCCAGTTCTGTACCAACCCCGGGCTGTTGATCGCCCGCCAGGGTCCAGCACTCGAACGTTTCATCAGCACCGCCGCCGAGCATGTCCGGCAAGCCGCGGCACAGACCATGCTCACCCCGGGCATTGCCAGCGCCTATGCCAATGGCGTCGCCGCGCTGGGTGAGAACGGCAATGCCCGCCAGATCGCCAGCGGCCAGCCCCATCACGGCCCGAACCAGTGCCAAGCGCACCTGTTCGTCACCTCGGCCCAGGCGTTTCTCGCCGATCCGGCGCTGCAGGCCGAAGTGTTCGGCGCCGCCTCGCTGGTGGTCGCTTGCGACAACGACGAGCAGATCCGCCAGATCGCCGAACACCTGGAAGGGCAGCTGACCGCCACCCTGCACCTGGACGCCGCCGACCTCGACTGCGCCCGCCAACTGCTGCCCACCCTCGAACGCAAGGCCGGGCGGATCCTGATCAACGGTTGGCCGACCGGCGTCGAGGTGTGCGACGCGATGGTCCACGGCGGCCCGTTCCCGGCCACCTCCGACACCCGCGGCACCTCGGTGGGCACCGCGGCGATCCTGCGTTTCCTGCGCCCGGTGTGCTACCAGGACTTCCCCGATGCTCTGCTGCCCACTGCGCTGCAACAGGGCAACCCGCTGCACCTGCGCCGCTTGCTCGATGGCCGGCGGGAAGGCTGAACCATGACCGCCACTGACACGGACATCGCCGTGGTCGGCGCCGGCATTGTCGGCGTCGCCTGCGCCCTGCAGCTGGCCCGCCAGGGCCACCGGGTGCTGCTGATCGATCGCCAGGCACCGGGCCACGGTGCGTCTTTTGGCAATGCCGGGCACCTGGCCACCGAGCAGGTGTTTCCCATCGCCGACCTGTCGATTCTCAAGCGCCTGCCGGCCATGCTGCTGGACCCGATGGGCCCGCTGCGCCTGGACTGGAAGTACCTGCCACGGGCCCTGCCCTGGTTCACCCGCCTGCTGCTCAACCTGCGACCGGCGCCGTTCCAGCGCAGCGTCGCGGGCCTTCGTGCGCTGAACGAAAGCAGCCTCGGCGCCTGGCAACGGCTGCTCGCCTCCATCGAGCGCAGCCACCTGCTCAAGGAGGACGGTTCACTGCTGGTGTTCGAACGCCACGCATCGCGCCAGGCGCTCGCGGCGTTGCGCGCCCGCCTGCAGGCACAGGCCGTGCCCGTGGACCTGTGGTCGGCTGAGGCGGTAAGCGAAGCGGCACCGCAGTTGAGTCCGTCGATCCTGGGTGGCCTGTTCTTCCCGCGCACCGGTCACTTCCTCGACCCCTACCAGGTGGTCTGCGAACTGTTCAGCGCCGCCAGGGCCAGTGGCGTACGCTTCCTGCGCGCCGAGGTCGATGGCGGCCAGGTGCATGGCCAGGGCATCAGCCTCGCCAGCGACCAGGGCACCCTCGAGGCCCGCCAGGTGTTGATCAGTGCCGGGGCACATTCGGCGAGACTCACGGCCGCCCTGACCGGTCGGCGGGTACCGCTGGATACCGAGCGCGGCTACCACCTGATGCTGCCGGCGGAGCACCAGCGCCTGCCGTTCGCCGTCACCTCGCTGGAGCGCAAGTTCATCATGACGCCCATGGCCGACGGCCTGCGCCTGGCCGGCACGGTGGAATTCGCCGGACTCGAGGCGCCGCCGAGCATGCAGCGGGCGTGGCAACTGCATCGGTTGAGCAAGGGCTTGTTCCGGCGCGAGCTGGATGCCGAGGGGGCGACGCCGTGGATGGGGTTCCGGCCTTCGTTGCCGGATTCGCTGCCGGTGATCGACCGAGTGGCCGATGGCAAGGTGCTGCTAGCGTTCGGGCATCAGCACCTGGGGTTGACCCAGGCGGCGGTGACGGCGGAGTGGGTGGGGCGGTTGGCTGCGGGGGCCGAAGTGGAACAAGCATACCAGTTGGATCGGTTCTGAGATTGCCGGGGCCTTGCGCCTCTTTCGCGGTGCAAGGCCTGCGCGTTCCCTGTGGGAGCGGCCTTGGGTCGCGAAAGGGCCGCAAAGCGGCCCCAGCCTCACTCAGCGATACCGCTCAAGCCAATGCGCATAAGGCGCCGGCAGCGTCCACGCCGCCTTGTCCACGCCCAGGGCCTTGGCGGCGGCATACGGCCAGTGCGGATCAGCCAGGTGCGCACGCCCTACCGACACCAGGTCGAGCTGATTGGCCTGCAACGCGCCCTCGGCCAGCTCCGGCGTGCCAAAGCCCCAGGCCGAGGTCACCGGCAGCTTCGCCTCGCGGCGCACCCGCTCGGCGATCGGCCCCAGGAATGCCGGGCCCCACGGGATGTTGGTCTGGGGAATGGTGAAGCCGACGCTGACGCTCAGCAGATCGAGGCCGCCAGCCTTGAAGCGACGGGCCAGTTCAATGGACTCCAGCAGGGTCTGCTCGTCACGCCCATCGTACTCCACCACGCCAAAGCGAGCGGTCAGCGGCAGGTGCTCCGGCCACACCTCACGTACCGCGGCCAGGGTTTCCAGGAGGAAGCGCGTGCGGTTGTCGAAGCTGCCGCCATAGGCGTCGGTACGCTGGTTGGAGTGCTCGGAGAAGAAGCTCTGGCCCAGGTAGCCGTGGGCGAAGTGCAGCTCGATCCACTCGAAGCCGGCATCGCGGGCACGGCGCGCGGCATCGACGAAGTCCTGCTTGATCCGGGCGATATCGTCCAGGGTCATGGCCTTGGGCACTTTCGGCAGGTGGCCGCCAAAGGCGATGGCGGACGGGGCAATGGTGTCCCAACCACGGGCATCGTCGGCGGCGATATGGTCATCACCTTCCCAGGGGCGGTTGGCACTGGCCTTGCGACCGGCGTGGGCGATCTGGATGCCCGGCACGGAACCGGCGGCCTTGATCGCCTTGACCACAGGCACGAAGGCCTGGGCCTGGGCGTCGTTCCAGATGCCGGCGCAGCCGGGGGTGATGCGCCCTTCCGGCGACACCGCCGTGGCCTCGACCACCACCAGGCCGGCGCCACCACGGGCCAGGCCCGCGTAATGCACCTGGTGCCAGTCATTGATCAGGCCATCCTCGGCCATGTACTGGCACATCGGCGGAATGGCAATGCGGTTGCGCAGGGTGACGTCTTTGAGGGTGTAGGGTTCGAACAAGGCGGCCATGAGGTCACTCCAGGGACGGGGGTTGGATACGATTGTTCGATCATATTCGAACTATGGCAATTTGTGAAACCCCCGTTATCATGTCGTCCATGCGAGCCTATACCCACCCCAATCCCGAAGACCTGACGCTGGAGCGCCTGCTCTACGCCCTGAGCGACCCTGTGCGCATGGAAATCGTCCGCCATCTGGCCGGTGTTGCCGAAGCCAGTTGCGGTGAGCTGGACGGCGGCCGGCCCAAGTCGAGCATGTCCCATCACTTTCGCGTATTGCGCGATTCAGGGCTGGTGCACACTCGCAACGTTGGTACCACGCACATGAACTCACTGCGCAGCGATGAGCTCGAAAGCCGCTTCCCGGGGTTGCTGGGCAGTATTCTCGAGCAGCGTTAAGCCCCTGAATCCAGGCACAAAAAAACCACGAGGCCGCCAGGGGCGATCCTCGTGGTGGGTGTTGCCGGGCAAGCCCGGCAAGCAGGGGCCTTACAGCGCCATGTCGTTCGCAGGCTTGCTCTCGACCGATGCGGCTGGCGCCACGCTGGTCTTGACGCTCTGGTCGATCACCGGCGGCTTCTCCA
This sequence comes from Pseudomonas sp. P110(2024), assembly GCF_057480795.1. Classification (NCBI taxonomy): domain Bacteria; kingdom Pseudomonadati; phylum Pseudomonadota; class Gammaproteobacteria; order Pseudomonadales; family Pseudomonadaceae; genus Pseudomonas; species Pseudomonas sp. P110(2024). The sequence goes on along the minus strand of NZ_JBLIYT010000010.1, from coordinate 169,911 downwards.
GTTGCAGGACTTCGGCGGTGTAGTCCCACTCTTTCTGGGTGGCGGCGGCCGAATCGTTCAGCTTGGTACCGTAGCTCGGGACGATCTCCTTGATCTTGGCCTGCCACTCAGGGGTGGCGACCTTCTCCTTGAACACGGTTTCCAGCACGTTGAGCATGATCGGCGCGGCGGTCGAGGCACCTGGCGAGGCGCCCAGCAGGCCGGCGATGGTGCGGTCTTCGGAAGCCACGACCTCGGTGCCCAGCTTCAGCACGCCGCCCTTGTCGGCATCACGCTTGATGATCTGCACGCGCTGACCGGCCTGCCACAGTTTCCAGTCTTCCTTCTTGGCGTTCGGGAAGTAGGTCTGCAGGGCGGCGAAACGGTCGTCGTCGGACTGCATCAGCTGGCCGGCGAGGTACTCGACCAGCGGGTACTGATCGATGCCGACGCGGGCCATCGGCCAGACGTTGTGGGTGGTGGTGCTGCTCAGCAGGTCCAGGTACGAACCGTTCTTCAGGAACTTGGTCGAGAAGGTGGCGAATGGCCCGAACAGGATCACGCGCTTGCCGTCCAGCACGCGGGTGTCCAGGTGCGGAACCGACATGGGTGGCGCGCCAGTCGAGGCGATGCCGTAGGCCTTGGCCATGTGCTGCATGGCAACGGTCGGGTTCTCGGTCACCAGGAACGAGCCGCCCACCGGGAAGCCTGCGTATTCCTTGGCTTCCGGGATGCCCGACTTCTGCAGCAGCTTCAGCGCGCCGCCGCCGGCACCGATGAACAGGAACTTGGCGTCGGTGGCGTGCTCGGTGCCATCCTTCAGGTTCTTGTACTCGACGTGCCAGGAGCCGTCTTCGTTGCGGGTGATGTCCTGCACTTCGCTGGACAGCTTCAGGTCGAAGTTTTCCTTGGTCTTCAGGTGACCGACGAACTGACGGGTGATCTCACCGAAGTTGACGTCGGTGCCGATCGGCGTCCAGGTCACGGCCAGCTTCTGGTTCGGGTCACGGCCTTCCATCATCAGCGGGACCCACTTGGCGATCTGCGCGTGGTCTTCCGAGTACTGCATCGGACGGAACAGCGGGCTGGCCTGCAGGGCGTCGTAGCGCTTCTTCAGGAACTTGATGTTGTCATCGCCCCAGACGAAGCTCATGTGCGGGGTGGTGTTGATGAACGAGTGCGGGTTCTTCAGCACGCCCTGGCGTACCTGCCAGGCCCAGAACTGACGGGAGATCTGGAACGACTCGTTGATCTCGATGGCCTTGGTGATGTTGACCTTGCCGTCTTTGTCTTCCGGAGTGTAATTCAGCTCGGCCAGCGCGGAGTGGCCGGTACCGGCGTTGTTCCAGCCGTTGGAGCTTTCTTCGGCGACGCCGTCCAGGCGCTCGACCATTTCCATCGACCAGCTCGGCTCCAGCTCGTTGAGCCAGACCGCCAGGGTGGAACTCATGATGCCGCCGCCAACCAGCAGCACGTCGACTTTCTTGGTGTCTTCGGCGTGCGCTTGCATGAAGCTCGCCGCGACTGCCAGACCCAGCAAGGTCTTGCCAGCTTTCTTGAACATTGATCGATTCCAGTCAGTAGAACGGAGGGTGGGCCTGTGGCTGGCCCAGGTATTCCATGTTCTTCAGCGCAGGCTTGTTGTGATCATTGTTCAGCAGCCAGAGAGACATTGGACGCGCCAGCCTTTGGTCGGATTGACCGACAAGGCTGAAACGATTTACGGATTGTAACCGAATTGCCAGCACAAACAAACGCGGCCCACCCTGTCAATGCGGCACTTCGCATCAGGGTGGGCCGCGCCGCTTTGTACTACCTCAGGCCTCCGGGAACACACCGTCCTCGAACGGCTCCTCGGTGCCGCCCTCGGTTTCCTCGGCAGTGTCGTTGACCTCTTCGGACAGCTCGGTCGCCTCGGCCTGCACCTCCACGGCCTCCTTCACCTGCTCCGCGAGTTCTTCACTCACCGCGTTGCCCATGTCTTCGACGATTTGCGGCAGTTGCTCATTGACCGTGGTGACGTTGGTGTTGGCCCCCGAGATATCACCGGCCTCGAGCTGGCCCTTGGCCTCGAGCAGGTTGTCGTTAGCCTCTTCCAACTGATCAGTCACCTCGATCTGGGCCAGGTCACTCACCTGTTCGGCGGCACTGTCGATCGCCCCGCCGGTATTGTCGCTGGCCACCGACTTGTACGCCGAACTGCCGCTGGCGCGCACTTCGGACACCGAGGAAGAGAAGTCCGCCTCGCTCGGCACCTCGGCCTGCACGTCGCCCGAAGCGTTGTCGAGCTGCGCCTGGTTGTCGGCACGGGCCTGGTCGCCAACCTGCTGGCCGTCGTTCTGCGCCTCCTGCACCTGCTCGGAAGTCGGGTCCTTGCCATCGTTCTCGTTGGCCTTGTCCTCGGCCAGCTTGTCATTCTTGGCAGTCAGTTTCTGCTTGAGGAAGTCCAGCGCCATCCACAATCCCATGGCTTCCATGAAGTACTTGAACACGGTGCCGAAGGTCAGGTTCGACCAGAACTTGTCCCAGCCAGACTCCGGCGCCAGCGGGATGGCGATCACCGACTTGCCCAGCATCGTGCCGGCCAGCAGGGTCAGGGCCGTGGTGTCCGAATCCTTGCCAGTGAAAGTGCCCTTGTAGCCAAAGGTGCAGTTCAGGGTAATGGCACCGCCGCTGCTGTCGATCAGCTGACCATTGGAGAACTGCAGCGTCTTGCTGCTGCCCTGGGACGTAAGGGTGATGGTATAGGCGCTCTGGCGGTCGCTGGGGTCGGCCGGCGACGGCGCGTTGGGTTTGCGGGTAAAGGTGATGGTGCCCTCGGAAGTCGCGCCCTTGGCATTCTGCCCGGTGGCCGCCGAGTACACATAGAAGGTCGCGCCCGGCTTGCCCTGGTCGTTCATTCCCCACAGATAGGCGAAGCCGCGCATCCAGGTGCTGACCGCGACATAGCTGGGGAAGTCCAGGCCGGCAAATGTCGGATACTGGTTGAAGAACGCCGCCATCTTGGCATTGCCATCGGCGACCGAACCGCTGCTGAAGGCATCTTTCATGGCCGACTGGAAGTTGGCCGACATCTGCGACGAAGGCGAGGTCATGATGTTCTGGCAGAACGTCAGGGCGGTCTGCATATTCTTCGCCGCCGCTGCGGTGATATTGATGTCGGGGTAGGTCTCGGTGTTGAAGTCGAGTTGCTCGCCCACGGTCATCACCGGAAACAACGAGTCGGTCCTGGACACCAGCAGGTTGTAGAGATGCGAAACGGCGGTCTGATGCTGGCTGTTGACGTAGGTGTCATGCAGCGTGGCGGTGGTGCTGGCACCGTTTTTCAGCACGTTGCCGCTGGCCATCGACAGGAACTTGAGGTCCTGCAGATAGCCCTGTTCGCTGGTGCCGCTGGCGGCATGGGCATCGAGCACCACGACATCGACACCGGACTGGTTGCTCAGCTTCACGGTCTCGTTGATTTGCGTGGCGGTGCTCAGTTTGGCGGTATTGGCAGTGTTCACGTTGCTCTCCTTGCTGGTTGCGGTGAATGACACATCAATACGCAATGCACGCCGTGGTGCTGCGCACCCCGGCCTGGTAGTGGGTGGACAGGATGCTGCCGCCGACCGGCAGGCCACGGCTGTCGAACTGCGCCCCGGCATAGTCCACATCGGTCACACGGATCACCCGCTGGCCGTCGCGGGCATACAGGGTCACCAGGGTGCGGCGAGGCGTGCCGCTGCTGCCCGGCTGGGTGAACCAGTCTTCGCGCCGCTGCAACAGGCTGCCGTCCTGGCGCCGCTGCACACTGCAGCGATCGGCGGCACGGTTGGGTGTCCAGGGGGCGCAGGAGCAGAGCAACGGCGCAGGCCTGACCCGCGTCATGACGCCTTCCAAATCCAACCGCTGCCGGCCCACCAGTTGCCCCTGGCGATAGCGCAGGGCCGTGGCGCTACGGGGTTTGCCGCAGGCGGCATAGGTGCGTACCACCAGTTCGCCGCCATGGACCTGGCGGCGGGCGTCGAACAGCACGCCGCCGTAGTCGGAGTTGATGTGCTCCAGCACGGCATTGCCGCCTTCGATGTAGCGTGTGCCGATCACCTGGTAAGGCACCCCAGTGGAACCCAGGTAGGACTTGGCGCTGTAGGTCCGTGTGCCTCGGCCATCGGAATGACTTACGGCAAGCATGCCCCCGGTCAGTCGGGTCCCGGCCATCTGCGCCTGTCCATAGGACACGCAGGTGCGCCCCAACAGACGGCCATCGGCATCGAACTGTCGGGTGCTGTAGCTGGCATAGCACTCCTCGTCATAGGCCATCTGCGCCTGGTGGACGAGACGCCCCTGGCCATCGTTTACCGACAGCGTGGCCAGGCCGTGGGATGGCGTGCCGGCGGCAGTGAGGTGCAGGGCATCGTACTGGCCGAACACCGAGCGCCGCACCTGGCCCTGGTCATCGAGCAGACGGGTGATCGAGGAACGCGCCCGCCCCTGGGCATCGATCAGCAGATGGCTGTCAGCATGGGGGATGCCCCCGCCGTCCACCGAGCGGTAGCGCACCTCCAGGCCGCCATCGGCCTGGCCGTGGTATTCGGCCCGGCCCCGGGTGGCGACGTTCACCCCGTCCGGGCCGTAGTGCACCAGCGACACCGCCTTGGGCGGCCGGGTGCCGTAGCCGGGATCGACCAGACCATCGAGCAGGCTCTGCAAGGCTTGGTTGTTCATGTCGGTACTCCTTCACTGACACTGTCAGGCGCGAGGATCCCGGCCAGGTGGTCGAGCAAGGCGACCCCTTCGGCGCGGGTGGTGGCTTTCTTGTAGGAGAAGCGCATGTCCAGGCTCACCCGGGTACGCTCGCTGTCGTTGCGCATCGAGCCATGTCCCAGGTAGCCGCCATCGAAGATCAACACCTGGCCGTAGCGCAGGCTGACCGGGCTGTAGTCGGCACTGCCATAGTCGCTTTCCAGCCACAGGGCGGCGCCCGCCTCGACATCGGTGAACGGCATCCAGAAGTTGACCTGGTCGATGCGCTCGGTAACACAGATATCGTGGTGGAACGAACTCACGCTGGGCGTGCCGGCCAGGTGCACGCGCAGCTTCGGATGGCTGGTATAGGAAATGCCACGCCCCACCAATGGCGCCAGCACCTGGAGCATGAAGGCATGGTAGAGGGTCCAGAAATCGGCCGTGGCAGGCTGACGCTCCATCATGTCGCTGAGCAGCAGGTTGTCCCTTGGGCGCAGCCGCGCCGGGCGGCCACGCTCGAGGTAGTGCTGGCGCAGATACAGGTGCAGCCGGTCCAGGCGCTGCACCTTGTACACGTCCCGTGTCAGCGCCGCGGCGAAGGGAAAGCGCCGGGTGTCGTAATCTAGGACCAGACGGTTGCGCCGTGGCCGGGCACCGGCCTCGGCCATCAGCCAGGCACGATCCACCCCGGCCAGCAACGGCTGCACGCGCATGTTCATCCGGCATCCTCCATTTCATCCTGGCGCAACCGCGCCAGCGCCTCGCGCAACTGGCGCAGGTTGCCGCGCGCGCGGTCATAGCCATGCCAGAGGAAGATCCCGCCCTTGTCGCTGGCCGCCACCATCACCGCCACCAGGTGCCGCCAGGCCCATTCGGGCAAGCCCAGCCGTGGCTGCTCGAGCAGTTGGTCTATCCACAGTGGCTCGATCAGGGCCATGCCGCGCAGTTGCACCTTGTTGCCCGCGGCGCTGCGACCCTGGCCATGCAACAGCGGCTTGAGCGTGATCGGGTCGAGGGTCACGTCCAACTGGCCGGACTCCACGGCCGGCGGCCCCCCCTGCCACTGGATGCGTCCCTCGCGAAATTCGGCGGTTACCGGCTTGCCGGCGATCTCCAGCCCGTAGGGTCCCAGGCGCAACGCCAGCAACTCAGCCAGGCGACCATGCACCAGGCGCAGGCGGTAAGCGCCCTGGGCCCACTGCGCCAGGTCCTCGAAACGACGCGTCGACAATGCCAGGCGTCGATCACCGATGCGTGTGTCACGTCCGTTGAACAGTACTTCGCCGGGCAATGCCACGCCCTCGCGCAACACATCCACCCCTTGGCTCGCCGAGGCCGATGGCACGATGCGCAGCGCCTCCCCGGCGACTCGATAATCCCCTACCGCCAGGCAGGCCGGACGCGCCAGCGATTGCCCGCGCAAGGCCACCTTGTAACCGCTCCCGGCCTGCTCCCCGGCGGGCCACACCAGCCCGATCCAGCTACGCCCGCCCTGCACCGAGAGATCCGATTGCAGGTAACCGGAACTGCCATTGCCGGCCTCGGCGCTCCAGGTCAGCACGCCCGACTGGTAGCGCACGCCCACCAGCGGTTGGCCATCGAGGTCGACACGCAGACCGGCGTTCTTCATGCGGCTGAACAACGAGAGGCTCATGCGCCGACTGCTGTCGAGATAGAAGCCGCTCCAGGGCGCCAGGCTCGACTGCAGCAGCGCATTGAGCTCGGCATTCATGCCCGGCCAGTCGATGCTCAGGCCAGCCTTGCGCGACCAGGCCGCGGCGGCAGCGCGCAGTTCGCCCGGCGCGGCGGCGCTGAGCGCCCGGTGCAAGGCGCTGCTGGCCGAGGTATAGGTCAACAGGTGCTCGACCCCTTCCCGATTGCCCGGATGACGCTGGGCATCGGCGCCCTTGGCCGCCAGTTGCACCGCGCCCGGGTCGCGTTGCCCCAGCAGATGCCGTTCGCGGGCATCCAGCCCGCCCCAGGCCTGCACCGCGGCCTGGGGGTCGTCGCGGTACTGCCGGCGCAACTCGGCATCGTCGGATAAAGCAAGAATGAAGCGCCCGGCACCGGTGTCGGCCTGCCACTGGTAGCTGGCCGGCACATCGAAGCGGGCGAAATCGCTGAAGGCACGACGTTCACGCTTGTCGTAGCGGTCGATCACCCGCAACGGATCACTGGCGGCGCGCACCGGTTGGCCGGGGCGGATCAATCCCAGCCGCTCAAGCATCTGCGGATCAGACTGCCCGGCGGTGCGCGGCGGCAGGTAGAAGGTGGAGATACCAGTCACCCATGATTGCGCCAGCGGATCGCGCAGGCTGGCCAGGGTCTGCCGGTCGATCAGCGGATCGATCCCCGGGTAGCGCGAACCGACATAGTTGATCACCGGATGCTCCGGGCCGTAGAGATCCTCCAGGTAGTCGAGCAGCACGGCAAAGTTGCTGTTCAGGTATCCCTGGCGTCGGTAGCCCAGTTCACCGATCAGGCCGACCTGCCAGAGCACCAGGTGCAGCCCCGGGTCCGGCTGGCGGCGACGGATCAGCATGTCGGTGGCTTCGTACATCTGCATGCCGGGTTGGCTGGGGTCCACGCCCAGGTCGGCACACAAGGTGTCGAGGGCGCTGACTGCCGCGCGCATACTGGCGTGGTGCCCTTCACGGCGGGCGATGGTCACGGCGCGATGGGTCGACAGCACGAAGACGCCGGGGTGGCCATAAAAGATCGCCACTACATGCTCGCCGTTGCGTACGTGATGCAGCATGGCCTCGGTCATCTGCATGTAGGTCAGGTAACGCGGCTTGCTGTCGTCGTAGAGCACATACAGGTCATAGGCGTCCGGACGCTGCGAGAGGATCCAGATCTTGGTGGCCGGGTCGGCGACGCAATAGAACACATGGTCGGCGGCGAGGATCCGTGCCTCGTCGCTGCGGCTGAAGTCCGAAGCCTCGATGCCCGAGCCGAGGATCTCGAGGGTGCCGGGGCGCTGCGGCGCAACCAGCAGCGCCGGGTCGTCGCTGATACTCGCGGCCCTGGCCGCGATGGCCTGGGCCAGCCGCCGCCAGCGACGACGGTGCTCCTCGGCACTCGGGTAATGGGTAGCTTGCGCGTGTTCGCGGTTGTTGCGGGTCGTCATGCTCATGCGGTTCGCTCCTCAGGCGCCTTGCGCGGCCAGGTACTTCATCGCAACACTCGCCCCCACCTTCACCGGCAGTGGCTTGCCCTGGTAGGTAGCGTTGCCGAGTATCACGAAGGCCTTGCAGGCCTGGTCACCGGTGTAGGGCGCCATGCTGGCCACCACCTGGTTCTCGTCGTCACTGGACCAGCGCCAGTTGGCCGCATCGTTGTCGGCCTTGGTGTTGCCGGTCTGCAACAGCGTGGAAATCGTCACCCCGACGGTCTTCGGATCACCCTGCACTTCGGCCACGTACTGGCTGAAGGTCTGCCAGCGAGCCGCCACCGGCTTGTCGTCCTGCAGCATGTAGTTGACCAGCACGCCCACCCCGGTGCTCTGGCGTGGTTGCAGGTTCTCGATGTCCTTCTCGTCCTGGTTCTTCCAGGCCTGGAAGATCGCGCCCACGCTCTGGAAGGCGACGTAGATCACCGCCCCTTCGATCAGGGTCGGCAAGGCCTTGGTCATGATCCAGTTGCCGACGCCGTTGACCACCTTCATCAGCGCGCCGGGCTCGACGTTCACATCGGTGTCGATGTCCACGTCGACGTCGATGTCGATATCCGTCTCGGTGTCGGTCACCACATCGATGTCCACGTCGATGTCCACATCCACGTCCACATCGACCACGGCGATGAAATCGACGTCCACATCGATGTCGATATCCACGTCGACGTCCACATCGATGTCGATGTCGATATCCACGTCCACATCGACGTCGATATCCACGTCGATGTCCACGTCGACGTTGACAGGATCCGCCGCGTCGCCCACGCCACTCCCGGCGCCGGCGGTGTCACCGGTGCTGTTGAGGCTGTCCTGGATGCGGCTGATCAGCTTGCCGGTGTTCTGCGCCAGCCACTGCATGCCGTTGGCCACGGTGCCCAGCAGGTTGATCGCGGCGTCGAGGGTCATCGCCAGCTGCACGGTGAACAGCGCGCCGTAGGCCATGTCGTAGGCCACCGCGTACCAGGGTAGTTGCGGGTTCTGGTAGGACTGGGCGATGAACTGCTGGCCGTCATAGGTACCGACGAAAGCCCAGGTGATCACGTCGGGTTTGCCCTCCCACGTGAGGTCGCGGATGAACCCGGTGGTGTTGAAGCCGTGCTTGTCGTCGGCGCCAGGGCTGGTCAACTGGCCGTACTGGAACTGCAGCGCAGTGCCGCCGCCCGTGCTGGGGCTGTAGTTGGCCTTGCCGCCGGCGATGGTCAGCGTGCCCACAGAGGTGGTGGGCAGGATGAAACCCATGGAGTTGCCGCTGGGCGGCTCGTAGCAGTAGTAGGTACCCGGATAGGCGTACAGCTGGTTGTTGGCCCAGTAGCCCAAGGCCGAGAACAGCGCGAAACTCACCCCGGGGTAGCCATTGGCGGCGAAGAAAGAGGCAGCCTTGTCGTTGAGGGCGTTGGCCGGGGTTTCACTGACCAGCTCGGAGAATTCCAGGGCGGTGGGGGTGAAGGGCTGGCTGATGAACGACTGGTAGAACGCCCAACCGGAGTTGGCCGTGGTCACATCCTGGTTGCCGACCTGAACCTGCTCCGAATCCGGCAGCAAGGCATTGGCCACCTGCACCAGCAAGGGAAACTGGTCGCTCTGGCGCACGATCACCAGTCGCGCCAGGCTCTCGGTAAGTGGCAGCGTGGTGCTCTGGTTGGCGCCCACCGAGCCTTGCAGGGTATACACGGCGGTATAGTCCGCCGGATTGGTGGAAGGCGGATCGGTCGCTGGGTTCTTGTTGAGGGTGGTGTAGATGTCCAGCGCCAGGTTGGTGTTGTTGGTGATCTGGACGGGGTAGGTGGCCATCTCGATGCATCTCCCTTGCCTTCGAACAGCGCCAGGGCGCCGGGTTGAGACTCGACGGGCCAAGGAAGAGGAAAGGAGCGCGAGCGCGCAGGCGTGCAGACGGCATACGCAGTGGGATGCGGGCCGTATGCCGTCCATGGTCGGGGATCCAGACTCGTCCTGAGGCTGTCAGTCAGGGTGTCATGCACTATAGCGAGCGGCCGAGTACGGCAATGGAACAGTTGGCGATATGCCAGCAGCGTTCAATTGCCAATGCGTACCCAGGGCGGAATTGTCAGGAAAGGCGGCCCAGACAAACAAAAACCCCCGGCCACATCCATGGTCGGGGGTTTTGGATCAGGCTGTGAACAACCCGATCAGGGTATTTCCAAGATTACTGCTGCTGAGGCAGTTTATCGATCGGGCCGCAGCCGCCGATGATCTTGGAGATGGAAACCGATGGGTGGAACAGGTAGTCGTACGAGCAGTTCTTAGGCTGGTTGTAGACTTGGCCAGTGCAACCGGACAGCAGGGCAACGCCCGAAACGACAGCAACAGCGACAGTAGCTTTGATCAGCTTTTTCATAAAAATCCTTTAAGTCCATGATCCACCATCAAACGGATGGCGCGCGGATCATACGGGAAAGGGCGGTGAGAATGAAAGGCGTTAGTACAGGTGCACTAGTTGACAGGGGTCAACTAACAAGTTGTTGGCACGGCAACTAGCGGGTTGAACTATTTGCTAAAACGTTACAGGCGGGTAATTCCTTTCAGCTTCCTACAGATTTTCATCAGATTTTCCTGATTCCCTGTAGTCCATTTCCCAAGCACACTTTTTCCCCATTCAAGCCGTTGCAGCTGCTCGATCTGCGACCTAGTCTCGACCCGTCGTTGCCAACTCAACGACCGGCTTTGACAGGCCGAATCTTACTCCGAGCACGTGCGCCCCTTATGGCGGCAGTACGTGGGGCACCTTGTGTGCGCCGGGTCTCGGAGTCCTCGGTCTGTCAACCCACGTACCGCTGCCACCCCCCTTGTTTGACAGCAAGCTTGTTGCAGCACCACCGACTCCGGAGATGCTTATGCGCAAGATGGTTCCAGATCCGCCAAACAGCTTTGGCGACGCTCCACATCAGATTGAAGATTTACTCGTTCAAATCGCCGAGTACCTCGTCTGCGCCCTCGCCGCCGCCCAGCACGCCGCCATGATCCACACCAAGCTGCCGGGCCAGGTCATGGCCCTGACCGCCGTGCACGAAATCGACAGCGCACGCAGCTTGGTCGAAATGGCCCTGAGCCGTGTACAGGCAAGGCATTGATCGCGCCCTGAGAACAAGGAGAACCGGCATGACTCAAGACAAGCGCATCACCACCGTGGGCATCGGCAGCTTTGGCGAAAGCGGTGAAGTCGACAACGAAACTCCACTGTTCCAGGTCGTTGCTGGCCACCCCATGGACTATGCCCTGGAACAATCCACCCACTTGATAACCTGCGCCTACACCCTGAGCGATATCGCACTGACTCAGGATCTGAAGAACGCGCCTACTTTGTTAGCCGCCGCCCACTACCTCACCGGCATGGCCAAAGCACTGTCGCAAGATGTCTCTCACGCAGTGACGAACTGCCCCGCTGTTTGATGCAAAAAGCCCCGTAGCGCGAACTACGGGGCTTTCAGCAAAGATATCGGTAAAGACCTTTATCGCATCAACCAAGCTGTTCGAATCGCCGCCGCCTGACGAACAGGCCCACGCCCAACCCCGTGGCAAGGACCGACAGCAATCCCAGGTCCAACCCGAACAAACGGGCTTGGCTAACAATGATGCAACCGACGACACCAATCACCACCAGCGCCACCCCCAGCCACTTGCGCAGCGGGTAAGGCCTGAGGAACCGATCCAGCAGGCCATAAAGCAACAGGCCGATGACCGCATAGGTAATTTCGGACACAGGCGCCTCCCTCAGGTCTTGATGATCAGGGTCGAAGTGGAGTGCTGCGGACCGATGCCGCCATTGACCTGCGCCTCGATGCTGACCAGCACATCGCCAGCATGGTAGGTAGGCAGGACGTCATTGGCATAGGCACGCACCCCCGCGCCCACCGGCACGCCAACGTAAGGAGAGGCTACAGAGCTGGCGGCGGCGAACGCCGAGGCGGCAAGGTTGGCAACCTTGGTGCGCTGGGCATTGAGGGTATCGCCCTGCTGGCGGGTCAACGGCTTGGAGATACCGATCTTCATCACGCACGGCAGCCCTTTGGCCAGCATCTTGTCGTACACCTCGACGACCTTGCTGTTGACCTCGTAGTGGGCACTCTTCGCTTCGCCAAAATGCAGCTCGCGCAATCGCCCGCGCTCGCTGTCGGTCAGGGTGATCTGCGAGACGTTGAAGACGATCCCGTGATTACCCATGTATTGAAAAGTACCCTCGAACTTCATTGCACGCGTCCTTACGAAACAAAGGTCGCGATTCTCTACGAGAGCAGCGCCGCTGCAAATCGTGGCAGGTTGCCAGCAAGCGCCGAAGGCCCGCGGTTTTCCTGCTGCCGGTATTCCTTTTTTCAGGACCGCGGACCCGATGCTGACGCACGCTATCAGCAAGTTGCCATAAAAAACACGGGCAATGAAAAAAGCCCCGAGACATTAATCTCGGGGCTTTTCCATGTATGGCGGAGAGATAGGGATTTGAACCCTAGGTACTGTTGCCAGTACAACGGATTTCGAATCCGTCCCGTTCGACCACTCCGGCATCTCTCCAATGGCGCGCATCATACCAGCGATTTCGTTTCTGGCAAACCTTTTTTGAAAAAAATTCGCGTGGTATCAGGCGCTTGCGTGAACGCGCCGCTTACAGCGGCACGCCCAGGCGTTTGGCAACTTCTTCGTAGGCTTCGATCACGTCGCCCAGGCCCTGACGGAAGCGGTCCTTGTCCATCTTCTTGCGGGTCTCTTTGTCCCACAGGCGGCAGCCGTCCGGGCTGAATTCGTCGCCCAGGACGATCTGGCCGTGGAACACGCCAAACTCCAGCTTGAAGTCGACCAGCAGCAGGCCTGCGTCGTCGAACAGCTTGCTCAGCACTTCGTTGACCTTCAGCGACAGCTTCTTCATCTCGGCCAGCTGCTCGGCGGTGCCCCAGCCGAAAGCGACAACGTGGGATTCGTTGATGAAGGGGTCGCCCTTTTCGTCGTTCTTCAGGAACAGCTCGAAGGTGGACGGCTCCAGCTTGATGCCCTCCTCCACGCCCAGGCGCTTGACCAGGCTGCCGGCGGCGTAGTTGCGCACCACGCACTCGACCGGGATCATGTCGAGCTTCTTCACCAGGCACTCGTTGTCGCCCAGCAGCTTGTCGAACTGGGTCGGCACGCCGGCTTCTTCGAGCTTCTGCATGATGAAGGCATTGAACTTGTTGTTCACCATGCCCTTGCGATCCAGTTGTTCGATGCGCTTGCCGTCGAACGCCGAGGTGTCGTTACGGAACAGCAGGATCAAGCGGTCGGCGTCGTCGGTCTTGTAAACCGATTTGGCCTTGCCGCGGTAGAGTTCGTCGCGTTTTTCCATGATGGGCTCCGCTTGCTTGAGTGGGTGGGCTAGGCGATTTGACGCCAGTCGAGCCCATGATCCTGATTCGCCACCTGGAGCCAGTCCGGGTCGCACCCGAGGGCGTCGACGAAGCACTGGCGGGCCAGATGTGGCAGGTTGTTCTTGCTGCTGAGGTGGGCCAGCACCAGGTGCTGCAGGTTCTGCCAGCCCAACTCGGCCACCAGGCTCGCGGCCTGGTGGTTGTTCAAATGTCCCTGGCTGCCGCCGACCCGCAGCTTGAGAAAGTGCGGGTAGTGCCCACGGGCCAGCAGGTCGCGGCAGTGGTTGGCCTCGATCAGCAGGGCATCGAGCCCCTGATAGCGCTCCAACAGCCGCGCGTCGTAACTACCCAGGTCGGTGAGCATGCCAAAGCGCCGACGACCATCGCTGATCACGTACTGCAGCGGCTCGTAGGCATCATGCTCGACCCGTGCCGCGCTGACCTGCAGATCGCCGATCTGCAGCACATCGCCACAACCGAGAAAACCGGCCACCTCGACCGGCTTGCGCATGCCGCGCAATGTGCCCTGGCTGAGGTAGACCGGTACATTGTAGCGGCGCGAGAGCAACCCCACCCCATGCACGTGGTCGGCATGTTCGTGGGTCACCAGCACCGCGCTCAACTGCGTGGCCGCCACCCCGAGCAGCGCCAGGCGCCGCTCGGTCTCGCGAAGGGAAAAGCCGCAATCGACCAGGATGAAGGTATCACCACTGGCGACGAGCGTGCCGTTTCCCTGGCTACCGCTTCCTAGAACTGCGAAGCGCACTTAGCCCAGGTGGTCCTGGATCGCGCTCAGCACGCGGCGGGCGACATCGGCCGGGGCCACGGTGTTGATGTTCTTCTCGACGGTCACCTGGACGTTTTCGCCGACCTTGCTCAGGCGCACCTGGTAGCGCTCGGCACGGGCTTCACGCTCTTCCTTGCTCGGCTCGCTGCCGAACAGGCGGCTGAAGAAGCCAGGCTCCTTCTGCTTGTCGTCGGGCTTCTCGGACAGGTTGATGTAGTACAGGCCCAGGCTGCGGTTGATGTCCTCGACACGCCACTCGCCCTGCTCCAGGGCGCGGCCGACGCCAGACCAGGCGCGGTCCAGGTCGGAACCCAGGAACAGCACCGGGTTGCCGCTGCCGTCCTCGCTCAGGCTGACCTGGCTCGGGGCATCGAAGTCGCGCGCGGCCAGCAGCGAGACCGAACCGCCCTTCTCGGCGCTGCGGTTCATGCTGGCGAGCATTTCGTCGACCAGCAGCGCGTCGGTGCCGGTGTTACTGGAGGCGGACGGAAAATCAGGCTCGGCAGTGCTGCCGGCCGGACGCTCGACGCTGACCACATACACCTCGGAGGTGTTGCGCTGCACGCCGGGCTCCATGCGCACCCGCACGCGGACTTCGCTGTCCGGGCTGCTGGAGGTACTGGCCAAGCGCTGGCCGAGGGAGGCCGACAGCTCGTCGAAGCGCTGCCAGGTGGTGTTGAATTCACCGGTCTGCGGGCGCTCTTCAGCGATGCGGAAACCGTTGTCCTCGAAGAACTGGCGGGTCACCGGCCAGACTTCGGCGGGCGAGCGCTGGGCCAGCACCCAACGGCTGTTGCCGCTGCGCTGCAGGCTGAAATCGCTGATGTCGGCGGTGGCCGACAGCGGCTGTGGACGGGGTACCTCGAACTCGCCGGTGGCGCGATCGTCGGCCACGTTGCGCGGGATCGGCAGCAGCGGATCCAGGCGCTTGACGTTGCTGGCGTCCGGCGGCAGCTGCATCGGCGCGGTCGGTTGCGCCTGCAGGTAGTCGCTGCCACGGTCGCGGAAATAGCCATCCTCGCCCCACAGCCAGCCGCACCCGCTGGTGCTGGAGATGATCAGGGCGAGAGCGGAAAGACCAGCCAGTCGCTTCATGCGGTGTACTTCCTCGATTAAACCAGTACGCCGGACTGGCGCAAGGCAGTACGGACTTTTTCGTGACAGCCTTCGCTCAGCCAGGTCAGTGGCAGGCGAATGCCCTGCTGCATCAGGCCCATTTCCACCAGCGCCCATTTCACCGGAATCGGGTTGGCTTCGCAGAACAGGTCTTTGTGCAGCGGCATGAGTTTTTCGTTGATCGCGCGGGCCTTCTCGGCATTGCCCTCAAGGGCGGCCTCGCACAGATCGGCCATTTCGCGCGGGGCGACGTTGGCGGTGACGGAGATGTTGCCCTTGCCGCCCATCAGGATCAGCTCGACGGCGGTCGGATCGTCGCCGGACAGGACGATGAAGTCCTTGTCGACGCCGTCCAGGATGGCCTTGGCACGGACCAGGTCGCCGGTGGCTTCCTTGATCCCGATGATGTTCTTGACCTTCGACAGGCGGATCACGGTGTCGGCCTGCATGTCGCAGGAGGTGCGGCCGGGGACGTTGTAGAGGATCTGCGGGATGTCGACAGCTTCGGCGATGTGCTTGAAGTGCTGGTACAGGCCTTCCTGGGTCGGCTTGTTGTAGTACGGGACCACCAGCAGGCAGGCGTCGGCGCCGGCATTCTTGGCGTTCTTGGTCAGGTGCACGGCTTCGGCAGTGGAGTTGGCACCGGTACCGGCGATTACCGGGATCCGCTTGTTGCTGTGCTTGACCCGCTCGACCACGTGCTTGATGACCAGGATGTGCTCTTCGACATCCAGCGTGGCGGACTCGCCGGTGGTGCCGACAGCTACGATCGCGTGGGTGCCGTTTTCCAGGTGGAAGTCTACAAGCTTGTCGAGGCTGTCCCAGTCCAGACGCCCTTGTGCATCCATGGGAGTGACCAATGCCACCATACTGCCCGCAATCATGTAACTGCTCCTGCCGGAAAAAGAGAGCGGTAATGGTACTGGCGCCATCGGCCTTGCACAAGCGAAGCAGGCGGGCGGAGCATTCCCCTTCGCGCCGCTTTTCGCTACCCTTGATCCTTTGATCGGTGCAGCACGGCCCGCCGGGCCGTCGACAGTGCTACCGGCCTGCGTCCACAGCCGCCAAAACCGGCCCGGGCCCTGCTGATGCAGGAGGCTTGCCCCCGTCCTGCACCGACCGCTCATCGCTTTAGGAATGCTGCATGTCCACCCCCACCGTTCGCGAACAATTTCTCGTCATCAGCGCCTTGGGCCCCAACCCCATGGAGCTGGCCAACGTTCTCAGCCGCGCGGCCTTCGACAACCGCTGCGCGGTAGTCACCTCGCGTCTGTCGCGCCACGGCGAGACCAGCGCCCTGGTGCTGCAGGTCGGCGGCAGCTGGGATGCCCTGGCCCGCCTCGAAGCCACCCTGCCGGGCCTGGGCAAGAAGCACGGCCTGACCCTGGACGTGGTGCGCAGCGCCGACCAGGAAGTACGCCCGCAGGCCCTGCCTTATGTGGCCTACGTCAGCGCCGCCTATCGCCCGGACATCATCAACGAGCTGTGCCAGTTCTTCCTCGACCACCGCGTCGAGCTCGAAGCGATGACCTGCGACACCTACCTCGCGCCGCAGACCGGCAGCAGCATGCTCAACGCCCAGTTCACCGTAATCCTGCCGGCCGGCACCCAGATCAGCTGGCTGCGCGATCAGTTCCTCGACTTCGCCGACGCCCTGAACCTGGACGCGCTGATCGAACCGTGGCGCCCACAGAACCCCATGTAAGGAAGCTCCCATGGCCGTAGCACTCGACCAACCCGTCGCCGATTTCCAGGTCCAGGCCACCAGCGGCCAGACCGTCAGCCTTGCCGACCTGAAGGGCCAGCAGGTGGTGTTGTACTTCTATCCCAAGGACAGCACCCCGGGCTGCACCACCGAAGGCCAGGGCTTCCGCGACCAATACGCGGCGTTCCAGGCGGCCAACACCGTGGTGTTCGGCGTGTCGCGCGATGGCATCAAGTCGCACGAGAACTTCAAGGCCAAGCAGGCGTTTCCCTTCGAGCTGATCAGCGACAAGGACGAAGCACTGTGCCAGCTGTTCGACGTGATCAAGCTGAAGAAGCTGTACGGCAAGGAGTATCTGGGCGTGGACCGCAGCACCTTCCTGATCGACAAGGACGGTGTGCTGCGCCAGGAATGGCGCGCAGTGAAGGTGCCGGGGCATGTGGATGCCGTATTGGTGGCGGCGCAGAACCTCAACAAGGCTTGAGATCGTTGGGGCTGCAAAGCAGCCCCAGACCTACAGCATCGGCGCCACAGACCTGTCCTGCCGCGGCCAGGCATCCAGCACCGCCTTGAACAGCGTCGCCAGCGGGATCGCGAAGAAGATCCCCCAGAACCCCCACAGTCCGCCGAACAGCAGCACCGCGCAGATGATCGCCACCGGGTGCAGACTCACGGCCTCGGAGAACAGCAGCGGCACCAGCACGTTGCCATCGAGTGCCTGGATGATCGCGTACACCGCCATCAGGTAGATGAACTGATCGCCCCAGCCCCACTGGAACAGCGCGATCAGCGTCACCGGCACCGTTACCACCACCGCGCCGACATACGGCACCACCACCGACAGGCCCACCAGCAGCGCCAGCAAGGCGGCATAGTTGAGGCCAAGGCTGATGAAGGCGATATAGGTGGCAATCCCGCAGATCAGGATCTCGATGCCCTTGCCGCGAATGTAGTTGGCGATCTGCCGGTTCATCTCGTCGCCCACCCGGTTTAGCAGCGTACGCTCGCGCGGCAGGTAGCCGCTGACCCAGCGCCCGATCAGCTCGCGGTCCTTGAGGAAGAAGAACACCAGGATCGGCACCAGCACCAGGTAGATCATCGCATTGACCAGCAACGGCAGGCTCGACAGCGAGAAGGTCAGCGCCCACTGGCCGAACTTGCCGATCTCGCCGCGCACCGATTCGATGGCACGCAGCACCTGCTCATCCGACACCAGGTGCGGATAGCGCTCGGGCAACAGCAGCAACAACGACTGCCACTTGCCGAGCATCCCCGGCAACTCGTTGAACAAGGTGATCAGCTGATGCCAGAGCAGCGGCACCAGCACCAGCATGAACACTGCCAGCGCACCCATGAACAGGGCGAACACCAGCCAGACCGCCAGCCTGGACGGCACCTTCAAGCGCTCCAGGGCATTGACCAGGCCCTGCATGAGAAACGCCAGGACCATGCCCGCCAGCACCGGCGCGAGCATGCCGCCCAGGGTCAGCACCACGGTGAAGGCCAGGAACAGCAGGACCGCCAGCACCACGGCCTCCTCGTCGGAGAAGTAGCGCTGCATCCAGTCGCGAAGCACTTTGAACATTGACGATCCTTGGAAAAGACTCAGGCCTTGCGCAGCCAGTAGGTGTAAACGCCGGCCTCGGCCGTTTCATGCAGCAGCGTATGGCCGGCCAGTTGGGCGAAAGTGCGGAAGTCGCGCTGGGAGCCGCCGTCGGTGGCGATCACCTTGAGCACCGCGCCACTGGCCAGGCGATTGAGTTCCATCTTGGCCTTGAGCAGCGGCAACGGGCAGTTCAGCCCGCTGGCGTCAAGCTCGGCGTCGCTGGTCGGGGTATCACTCATCGGGCGCGTCTCCGGGGTATGGACAGAAAGGTCCGGTAGGATACCGCCACTGGTCGGCATCGCGCGACCCGGCTACAGTAAGGCTTTTGACCGACGCGAGCTTCTGCATGAATCTACTGCGCCCCACCCTGTTGACGCTGGCCTGCCTGATGGCCCTTCCCGGCCACGCCGACGACCTGCCGTCACTGGGCGACGCCAGCTCCGCGATCGTCTCGCCGCAACAGGAACACCAGCTCGGCCGCGCCTGGCTGAGCCTGTTGCGCGGCCAGGTCAACCAGCTGAACGACCCGCAGCTCAAGGACTACGTCGAGACCACCGTGTACAAGCTGGCCGAGACCAGCCAGCTGCAGGACAGGCGCCTGGAGTTCATCCTCATCGACAGCAAGGAGCTCAACGCCTTCGCTGCCCCGGGCGGTATCGTCGGCGTCAACGGCGGATTGTTCCTCAATGCGCAATCGGAGGGTGAATACGCCTCGGTACTGGCTCACGAACTGGCGCACTTGTCGCAACGCCACTTCGCCCGCGGCGTCGAGGCCCAGCAGCGCATGCAGTTGCCGATGATGGCGGCCCTGCTGGCCGGTATCGTCCTGGCCGCGGGTGGTGGTGGCGATGCCGGCATCGGCGTGATCGCTGGCACCCAGGCCGCCGCGATCCAGGAGCAGCGGCGCTTCTCACGGCAAAACGAGCAGGAGGCCGACCGCATCGGCATCCTCAACCTGGAGAAGGCCGGCTACGATCCGCGCAACATGCCCAGCATGTTCGAACGCCTGGCCCGCCAGTACCGCTACGATGCCAAGCCGCCGGAGTTCCTGCTGACTCACCCGGTCACCGAATCACGTATTGCCGACACCCGCAACCGCGCCGAGCAGGCGCCCAAAGGTGGCGTCGAGGATAGCCTGCGCTACCAGCTGATCCGTGCGCGGGTACAGCTCACCTACGAAGGCACCCCGGGCCTGGCCGCCAAGCGCTTCCGCGCCCAGCTCGACGAGAATCCACAGATGGACGCCGCGCGCTATGGCCTGGCGCTGGCGCAGATCAAGGGTGGCCAGCTCAACGAAGCGCGGGAGAACCTCAAGCCGCTGCTGGCCAAGGCGCCCAACGACATTACCTACAACCTCGCGCAGATCGACCTGGACATCACCAACAACCGCCTGGCCGATGCCCAGCAACGCGCCCAGCGCATGCAGGCGCTGTACCCGGCCAACTATCCGTTGAAACAGGTGCGCGCCGACCTGCTGATCAAGCAGAACAAGCCGGCCGAAGCGGAAAAGGTGCTGGACGACCTGGTCAAGAATCGACCCGACGACCCGGACGTGTGGTACGACGTTGCCGAAGTGCGCGGGTTGTCGGGCAACACCATCGGCCTGCACCGTGCCCGCGCCGAGTACTTCACCCTGGTCGGCGATTTCGACCAGGCGATCCAGCAGCTCGACTACGCCAAGCGCCGCTCGGGCAGCAACTTCCCGCTGGCCTCGCAGATCGACCAGCGCCAGCGCGAGATCATGGAGCAGCAGCGAATGGTCAAGGAGATGATGGGGCGCTAGGCCTGGCACTGATCACGCTGTAGGAGCGGTCTTGTGTCGCGAAAGGGCCGCGAAGCGGCCCCTGTTTCCTGCGTGAACCTGAACATCTTGTGGCCGCTGTGCGGCCCTTTCGCGACACAAGGCCGCTCCCACAGGATGATGCTCACCTTGCTTCAGGCGTTGCCCGACAACTTCAACCGCGCCGCCTGGGTGAAATCGAGCATGCGGTTCAGCGGCTTGATCGCCTTGGGAATCAGCGCAGGCTCGACGAAGATCTCGTTGCTGCCCTTGCGCAGGCAGTCCAACGTGCGCTCCAGGGTGTTCATCGCCATCCACGGGCAATGCGCGCAGCTGCGACAGGCCGCGCCATTGCCGGCGGTTGGCGCCTCGACGAACTCCTTGTCCGGGCACAGCTGCTGCATCTTGTAGAAGATGCCGCGGTCGGTGGCGACGATGAAGGTCTTGTTCGGCAGGGTCTGCGCCGCCTTGATCAGCTGGCTGGTGGAGCCCACCGCGTCGGCCAGCTCGATCACCGCTTCCGGGGACTCCGGATGGACCAGGATCGCCGCGTCCGGGTACAGCGCCTTCATGTCGGCCAGCTGGCGCGACTTGAACTCTTCGTGAACGATGCAGGCACCGTCCCACAGCAGCATGTCGGCACCGGTCTGCTTCTGGATGTAGCGGCCCAGGTGCTGGTCAGGGCCCCAGATGATGGTCTCGCCGTTGTCCATCAGGCTTTCGACGATCTCCAACGCGCAACTGGAGGTCACCACCCAGTCGGCACGGGCCTTCACCGCAGCGGAGGTGTTGGCATAGACCACCACGGTACGCTCGGGATGCTGGTCGCAAAACGCCGAAAACGCCTCGACCGGGCAACCGAGGTCGAGGGAGCAGGTCGCCTCGAGGGTAGGCATCAGCACGCGTTTTTCCGGGGTGAGGATCTTCGCGGTTTCGCCCATGAAACGCACACCCGCCACCACCACGGTCTCGGCCGGGTGGTTCTTGCCGAAGCGCGCCATCTCCAGCGAGTCGGACACACAGCCGCCGGTTTCCTCGGCCAGGGCCTGGATCACCGGGTCGCAATAGTAGTGGGCCACGAGCACGGCATTCTGCTTTTTCAGCTCGGAGGCGATGGCCGCACGGTATTCGGCCTCCTGCGCGGGCGTCAGCGGGTTGGGCTGCTTGGCATCGAGGTGGGCCTGGACCAACAGGCGTTCGGAAATCTGGGTCATGATCGCTGGACCTGCGGGGCGCTTGAGCGCGTCAGTCGAGTGTATCACCCGGCCCTGGCAGATCGGCTAATGGTGCCGGACGGCCAGCGTCTCGGCCCCTCTGCGGGCGCGGATTCTTATCGGACGCGAAGGCTACAGGCAATCGGAGGGATGCAAAAGGGGTTTTTGCGGGGAGGGCCCATCGCGGGGCAAGCCCGCTCCCACGAAGACGACGGGAGCGGGTCTGCCTGAGGGATCAGCCCTGCGGCTGGAGCGCGGCCAGGTGGCCGCTGATCAGCATGGCGAACTCTTCGACAGTCATCTTCTTGCCGTTGAAGTCGACCATGCCGTCGGCGTATTGCAGGCTCGACACCACGTCGCTGCCCTGCACCGTGGCCATGCCGCTCTGCAGCGCCATCATGCCGACCATTTCACCGGCCTGGCTGGACTGCTGGGCGATGGCCTGGGCATCGGTCTCACCCTCAAGCAGCGCCTGCAAGGTGGCCAGGTCGGCGACCATCGGCTTGGAAACGCTGAGCTTGGCCTTCAGTTGCGTCAGCAACTGCTTGCCCAACTGATCAGGCGGCAGGTCGAACGAGCTCGGGCTGGCAAAGTCCATCGCCAGGTTGAAGCGGCTCTCGCCATTGGCGGTCTTGAACGCCAGCTTCTCCACCGCCACCTGCGGCTTGGCCACCAGCAGCTTCTGCAGGTCACCCTGGACCTTGGCCTGCTCCTCGGGGGTCATTTCCAGCGACGGCGCCTCGCCATCGGCGGCGGCCTGCTGCATCTGCGGCAGCTGGGTCTGGTACCACTCCATCAACGCCTGCATGGCCGGGATGTCGATGGATTTCATGGTCAGGACCATTTCCGCGCTGCCCACCTTGCGACCGGCGTAGCTGATCTCATCGACCTTGTATTCCAGGCGCCCGGCCAGCTTGTCCTTGGCCTCGCCCTCGGCGTTGTACAGGTTGTTCTGCTGCAGGCCCTTGAGCACCAGCACTTCCTGCTTCGGCCCGAAGGTCACCTGGGTGTCGGCCAGGGCCAGATCGAAGTTGCCGACATAGACCATGTCATGGGCGGTCTCGCTGAGCTTGCCACCGGCCTTGAAACCGTTGAGCAGGATCTTCACTGGCGCCTGCTGCTCGTCGACGAAGTTCAGCTCGAGGTGCTCGGCGCTGCTGTGGATCTCCACCGCCTTGCCTTCACGGTCGCCGCGCAGCTTGAGCTGCAGGCCGGAGAAGTCCAGGACATTGCCGCCGTCTTCCTTGAGCGTGACCGGCGCCAGGCGAATGTCGCTGTCGACGCTGCCGCCGTAACCGAGGCTGACCTGGGCGGTGACCGGCGACTTGTCGCCGGCGGCGGTGAACCAGCCGCTGGTGAAGTCATCCTTGTCCAGCGCGCTGTTGCTGGTGGCCATGACCGGCATCAGCTTGAAGGCCTTGACCCGCGACCAGGGGAACGGGCCGTGCTCGATCTGGTCGGTCACGCCCACCTGGAAGTTCAATGCCTCGGCTTCGCCGAGCTGGACGTTCTCGGCCTTCAGGCGGTAGTGCGCGGTACTGGTAAAGAAGTGCTGGTCCAGCGAGACCAGTTCGATGGTCATGCTGCCGCCGTTGCCGGCCAGGGCTTTCTTCAGCTCTTCGTTGCCGCGGGCGACGGAGCGTTCCAGCTCCGCGGGCAGCTGCTTGCCGGTGTACCAGGCGCCAGCGGTGGTTGCGACGGCGATGGCCACGGCCAGACCGGAAAGGATGCCTACTGATTTCTTCATGAATAGAACCGATTGCTGTCCATAGGGAGATCGTTGGAGCGGTCCACGGAAACGAGGCCGCGCTGGAGATGGCAAGAATACCACTGGCACCCGGCCCACGCGGTAATGCGTGAGGCATTTTGTCTGTCGCCACACCGCCGGGCACGGAGCTCACCGGAACAAGGCTTGTAAATTTTTACGAACATCAAAATCGACTTACGATCTGCTCAATCGGCCAAAAGCGCTGCATAACGGCCAAATAAACCGATTAACCTCCCATCCGTTTGGCACTCTGTCATGTTTAACTTGACACTCAAACGACCATCGTTGTTTATTTCGCGCACCCCGCAGCTCCAACATAAAAGGTGAACAACATGGAGCCCATCCGCTCGACCTTGTCGTGCCCGTCATCTGCCGTGCCCGTTGTTTCGATCAAGGAGCAGCGCCCGCATGCAGCCTGACCACAGCGCCCCCGGCAACACCCAGTTCCGCAAGTCCCTGCGCCTCTGGCATGTGGTGATCATCGGCCTGGCCTACCTCACCCCGATGACCGTCTTCGACACCTTCGGCATCGTCTCCGGCATCACCGCCGGACATGTACCCAGCGCCTACCTCCTGGCCCTGGCCGGTATCCTGTTCACCGCCGTGAGCTACGGCACCCTGGTGCGGCGCTTCCCACAGTCGGGCTCGGCCTATACCTACACCCAACGCGCCATCAACCCGCACGTGGGCTTCCTGGTGGGCTGGTCGTCGCTGCTGGACTACCTGCTGCTGCCCATGGTCAACGCGCTGCTGGCCAAGCTCTACCTATCGGCAATGTTCCCCGAGGTACCGGCCTGGGTATGGGTGGCCGGGTTCGTCACCCTGATCAGCCTGATCAACATGCGCAGCGTCAACCTGGTGGCGCACTTCAACCTGCTGTTCGTCGCCGTGCAGGTGGCGATCATCGGTGTGTTCATCTACCTGTGCTGGCGTGGACTGGGCCACGGCGAGGGGCTGGGCACCGCCTGGAGCCTGGTGCCGTTCGCCGACGACCAGACCCAGTTCGCCGCCCTCGCCGCCGGTGCGACCATCCTGTGCTTCTCGTTCCTGGGCTTCGACGCGGTGACCTGCCTGTCGGAAGAGACTCGCGACCCGGGCAAGACCATCCCACGGGCGATCTTCCTCACCGCGCTGATCGGCGGCGTGGTGTTCATCGGCGTGTCCTACTTCATCCAGGCCTACTTCCCGACCATGGCACGCTTCCACGACCAGGAGGCGGCCCTGCCGGAAATCGCCCTGTACGTCGGCGGCAAGTTGTTCCAGTCGATCTTCATCGCCTGCACGGTGATCAACACCATCGCCTCGGGCCTGGCCTCGCAGACCAGCGTGTCGCGCCTGCTGTACGTGATGGGTCGTGACAACGTGATCCCGGCCGGTGTGTTCGCCCGCCTGCACCCGCGCTACAAGACCCCAGTGCTGAACATCGCCGTGGTCGGCCTGATCTCGCTGTCGGCAATCTTCTTCGACCTGGTCACCGCCACCTCGGTGATCAACTTCGGCGCGCTGGTGGCGTTCAGCTTCGTCAACCTGTCGGTGATCAACCACTGCTACATCCGCGAGGGCCAGAACAAGGGCCTGACGAACAACCTCAAGTATCTGGTGGCGCCGACGATAGGCTTCTGCATCATTGTCTCGCTGTGGCTGGACCTGAACGAACACTCGCTGTTGTTCGGCGGTGTCTGGGCCCTGCTTGGCGTGCTCTACCTGGCCTGGCTGACCAAGGCCTTCAGGGTAGCGCCACCGAACTGCATCGCCGACTGACCCCACCGACGCCCGCCTGACCGCGGGCGTCCTGTTTGCCCGAGAAGGAAAAGCCCATGTTGCTGCGCCGTCTCTCCATCCAGTGGAAGATCACCCTGCTCGCCGGTCTGTGCCTGCTGGCCATCGTCGCCCTGCTGGTGGCCACTTCGCTCACCCAGGCCCGACGCAGCGCCGA
The DNA here is from genome assembly GCF_057480795.1 of Pseudomonas sp. P110(2024). Lineage (NCBI taxonomy): Bacteria > Pseudomonadati > Pseudomonadota > Gammaproteobacteria > Pseudomonadales > Pseudomonadaceae > Pseudomonas > Pseudomonas sp. P110(2024). Next base: position 144,769 of record NZ_JBLIYT010000010.1, on the reverse strand, counting down.
GCAGGTGTTCCTGGCCAACACCGAGCTGCTCGACCACAGCGCCCGCCTGCGCCTGCAGGCCCACGGCGAGACCCAGGCCCTGCGTATCCAGCGCTACTTCATGGACGCCTACCAGTACGGCAACGGCTTCGCCCGCCTGGTGCAGGCGCTCAAGGCCCGTGGCGGCAGTGACCTGCGCGCCGACCTCAGCCGCGAGGCGCGCGCCGCCCTGGCTGGCAACGCCGACCTGATCGGCCTCTATCTCGTGTTCCAGCCCAACGCCCTGGATCATCAGGATGCTCGCTTCGTCGGCCAGGCCGACAACGGCAGCAACGACAGCGGCCGCTTCTCCCTGTACTGGTCGCAGCCCGGCACCGGTACCCTCGAGGTGGAGGCAATGCCGGAGTCGATGCTCGCCGACACCAGCATCGGTGCCAACGGCTCGCCCTACAACCGCTGGCTGACCTGCCCGCTGGAGACCGCCAAGGCCTGCGTGCTCGACCCGTACTTCGACGAGGTCAACGGCCACCAGGTGCTGATGACCAGCATCGCCCTGCCGCTGCTGGAAAACGGCAAGGTGGTGGGCGTGGTCGGCCTGGACATCGGCCTGGACAACCTGCAGCAACTGAGCCTGGCCGGTCGCCAGGAGCTGTTCGATGGACAGGGCCAGGTCAGTATTGTCAGCCCTTCGGGCCTGCTCGCCGGCCACAGCCAGGACGCCAGCCAACTGAGCAAGACCTTGCAGCAGGCCTTCGGCGCCAGCGCCACCGCGCTGCTCGGCCCGCTGCGCGCCGGCCAGGCGGTCGAGCGCCTGGACGGCGGCACCATGCGCATTTCCCGGCCTTTCACCCCGATCCCCGGCGCGGCGCCATGGCAGGTCCTGCTCGAGCTGCCTGAACAAGTGCTGCAGGCCCCCGCTGTCGCCCTCAATCTGCGCCTGGACAGCCAGAACCAGAGCGCCAACCTGGTCAGCCTGCTGATCGGCCTGGGCGCCGCCGTGCTGGGGCTGCTGCTGGTGTGGCTGACTGCCCGCGGCGTGACCCGGCCGATCCTGGCCGTGGCTGCCCGCCTGCAGGATATCGCCAGTGGCGAAGGCGACCTGACCCGTCGCCTGGACTACGCCCGCGACGACGAACTGGGCCAGCTGACCGGCTGGTTCAACCGTTTCCTCGACAAGCTCCAGCCGGTGATCGCCCAGCTCAAGGGCTCCCTGCAAGAGGCCCGTGGTACGGCCGACCAGTCGGCGCTGATCGCCAGCCAGACCAGCGACGGCATGCAGCAACAGCACCGCGAGATCGAGCAGGTGGCCACCGCCGCCAATGAGATGAGCGCCACTGCCCACGACGTCGCCCACAATGCCGCCCAGGCAGCGCAAGCGGCGCGCGGCGCCGATCAGGCGACCCGCGACGGCCTGGCGCGGGTGTCCGCCACCCGTGAAGCGATTGGCGCACTGGCCGGCGGCATGGACGCGGCCATGGAAGAGGCGCGTGCCCTGGAAAGCCGCGGCGAGCAGATCGGCTCGGTGCTCGAGGTAATCCGTGCCATCGCCGAGCAAACCAACCTGCTGGCGCTCAACGCCGCCATCGAGGCCGCCCGCGCCGGCGAGGCTGGGCGTGGTTTCGCGGTGGTCGCCGACGAAGTGCGCAACCTGGCCCAGCGTACGCAGGTCTCGGTGGAGGAGATCCGCCAGGTGATCGAGGGGCTGCAGCAAGGCACCCAGGACGTGGTGGGCGCGATGCACGCCGGCCAGCGTCAGGCCCAGGACAGCGCCGCGCAGATGGAACAGACGCTGCCGGCGTTGCAGCGGATCGGCGAGGCGGTGGCGGTGATCACCGACATGAACCTGCAGATCGCCTCGGCGGCCGAGGAACAGAGCGCCGTGGCCGAGGAGGTCAACCGCAACGTGGCGGGGATACGTGATGTGACCGAGTCGCTGGCCGGACAGGCCGACGAGTCGGCGCGGATCAGCCAGGCGCTGAACCGTCTGGCCAACCAGCAGCAGGTGTTGATGGAGCAGTTCCGGGTATAGCCGTTGTTTGATCTTGATCTTGATCTTGATCTTGATCTTGATCGCAAGGTTAACCCCTTCCCCACTAGCGACAGCTACGCCAGTCCAGGCGCCGCCCGTAACTTCGCGACTTCAGGAGGCCGAACGCAGGCCTTGCGCAGGGAGGTGACGGGCATGGATGCCCGTCAAGCGCTGGGGCCCAGGATGGGCCCTGCAGCGCGGTCCTCCCGGGAGCAAGGCCGGAGTGAGGGAACCCCGGAGCGAAGCGTAGGGGCCGGATGAACGGAGCGCAGCGTTTTTTGGTTACTTTTTGTCGCGTTTGACAAAAAGTGACTCGCCGTAAGGGCGAAAAGGTGACTCTGCGTCACCATCGCAAATGAATGCGCTTACAACAATAAATACCGACACCGACCGTCTTTGACTTTGACTTTGACTTTGACTTTGACTTTGACTTTGACTTTGACTTTGACTTTTAAATAGTTTGTTTTAAAAGTTATACGCGCATCCATTTACGATGGTGACGCAAAGTCACCTTGCCGCCCTTACGGCGGGTCCCTTTTTGAAGGATCAAAAAGGAACCAAAAAATCCTCGCTCCATTCATCCGGCCCCTACGCTTCGCTCCGGGGTTCCCTCGCTCCGTTCTTGCTCCCGGGAGGACCGCGCTGAACGCCCCATCCTGGGGCGCAGCGCTTGACGGGCATCCATGCCCGTCACCTCCCTACGCAAGAACTCCACTCGGCCTCCTGAAGTCGCAATTGGTGTTGCCTGATCTACCGCGCGCTTAAAAGCAAACAGCAAACAGCAACAACAAGAGCGAACAACAAGAGCGAACAACAAGAGCGAACAACAAGAGCAAGTTACTCGTATCTCACTCGTCGGCCTCTCCAGGACTTTCATGAATTGTTGACGATCTTTTCACACGGTCCCCTTTAGCGTCGCCTGCCAACCGATCCGGCAGGCAACCGCGCTCTGAGGCACACGTGTCCCGTACAACTCCCCCCGCTAGAAAATCCATCGACTGGCCCGGCCTCGGCTGGCTCCTGCTGTTCTTTTGGTACTTCTCCGGCATCACCCAGGCTCTGCTGTTGTTCAGCGGCACCACCGGCTTCGCCGGCTTCCGTGACGCCCTGTTCCTCAGCAGCCTGTGGCTGGCACCGGTCCTGCTGCTACCCCGCCTGACCCGCCCCCTTGCCGCCCTGATCGGGCTGGTGTTGTGGGCCAGCTCGCTGGTCGGCCTGAGCTATTTCGCCATCTACCGCCAGGAGTTCTCGCAAAGCGTCATCTTCGTGATGTTCGAGTCCAACACCGCCGAGGCCGGGGAATACTTCAGCCAATACTTCAGCGTCTGGCTATGCCTGGGGCTGCTGCTCTACAGCGCGATCGCCGTGCTGCTGTGGCGGCGCATCCGCCCGGTCACCCTGCCGCTTTACAGCCGCCTGCCGGTGGTCGCCGTGTTACTGACAGCAACCCTGGGTTACCCGTTCTACAAGCAGATGGTCTCCCAACAACGCAGCTTCGCCGACGCCCGGGAAAAGGTCGAACAGCGCATGGCGGCCGCGGTACCTTGGCAACTGGTGGTGGGCTACCGGCAATACCGCCAGCAACTGGACAACATGCAGGCTCTGCTGGAGCAGAACGCCGCCCTGCCGCCACTGCAGAACCTCAAGGATGCCAGCGGCGACGCGCCACGCACCCTGGTGCTGGTACTGGGTGAGTCCACCACTCGCGAGCACATGCACCTCTACGGCTACAACCGCGACACCACACCGAATCTCGACACCCTGGCCGCCAGCGACAAGGGCCTCACCGTGTTCCGCAACGTCGTTTCGCCACGCCCGTACACCATCGAAGTGATGCAGCAAATCCTGACGTTCGGCGATGAACAGCATCCTGATCGCTTCCTCACCGACCCGTCGCTGATCAATTTGATGAAACAGGCCGGCTACAAGACCTTCTGGATCACCAACCAGCAGACGATGACCAAGCGCAACACCATGCTCACCACCTTCTCCCAGCAGACGGACATGCCGGTCTACCTGAACAACCAGCGCAACCAGAACGCCAGCCAATACGACAGCGTGGTCCTGGCGCCTTTCGAAAAGGCCCTGCAGGACCCGGCCGGCAAGAAGCTGATCATCGTCCACCTGCTCGGCACGCACATGGATTACCGCTACCGCTATCCGGCCGGCTTCGACCACTTCAAGGACCACACCGGCGCGCCGGCGGCGCTGTCCCCCGACCAGCTACAGACCTACAACTTCTATGACAACGCCGTACGCTACAACGACTTCGTCGTGTCCGACCTGATCAAGCGCTATTCGGCCAGCACACCGAACGGCTTCCTGCTGTACCTCTCCGACCATGGCGAGGATGTCTACAGCTCAGGCAATCATGATCGCCTTGGCCGCAACGAAGCCGACCCAACCCGGCCGATGTACACCATCCCCTTCCTGCTCTGGACCTCACCCAGCTGGCAGGCGGCGCACCCGCGCGACCTGCAGTCGATGGCCAACCGCCCTTACAGCAGCGCACACTTGATCCACACCCTGTCCGACCTGGCGGGCCTGAGCTACGACCGCTACGAGCCGGCCAAGAGCCTGGTCAACGAAGCGTTCACCGCCAGCCCACGCTGGATCGGCGACCCGTATGCGAAAAACGGGCTGCATGAATTCGACAAACTGCCCGGCGCCCGAACGAAACAGGAGCAGCGGACCGCCAGCAGCGACACGGTTCGCCCTGACGAAGGCTGACGACTCGGGCACGGCCTACCATTCATCCCCACCCCTTCACTTGAAGGGATACCTTTCGAAAACCGATATCTGGTCCCCCAGGTATCGGTTTTTTGTTGCATCGATGATGAATAATTTTCCGCCATATTGTTTCGTACATTTCCTGAGAATTACAAAATGACAATATCGCGCTCCAGAATGACGGACTCGTGCCTCAGTAATCATGGGAAACTCAGATGAATACGGACAAACATCACCTTTCGCATAGGATCAAAACGACGAAATTAAACATTCCAAAAGGGAATGATGTAGCAACTAATTGTCGTTTGTTGAGAACGCCTTTCAACGCCAATACTGATTTCAATCAAAGCAATCGCAACTGCCACGGCATTGGAGAAGCCGTCAGCCGACCGGCGCCCAGCCCGCGCCCGTCACCTGCAACTGGAAGTGGTCAGATCACAACAAAAACAACAACTCACCCGAATGCAGATCCAATAGGTTGCCCATGACCCATTCGAACAACAATGCAAACTTGACTGCCGCAACCCCGCCTTCCGGACACCTCAAACGCACCCTCACCAGCCGCCACCTGAACATGATCGCCATCGGCGGCTCCATCGGCACCGGCCTGTTCGTCTCCTCCGGTGCCACCATCGCCCAGTCAGGCCCCGGCGGCGCGCTGCTGGCCTTCGCGGTAATCGGCCTGATGGTCTACTTCCTGATGACCAGCCTCGGTGAAATGGCCGCGTGCATGCCGGTCAGCGGCTCGTTCTCCACCTATGCCTCGCGCTACGTGGAAGAAAGCTTCGGTTTCGCCCTGGGCTGGAACTACTGGTACTCCTGGGCCGTGACCATCGCCGTGGACCTGGTGGCCGTGCAGATCATCATGCTCTACTGGTTCCCGGACACCCCCGGGGTGATCTGGAGCGCGGCCTTCCTGGTGCTGCTGTTCGCCCTCAACGTCGCCTCGGTGCGCTTTTTCGGCGAGGCGGAGTTCTGGTTCGCCCTGATCAAGGTCATCACCATTCTCATCTTCATCGCCGTGGGCGTGCTGATGCTGCTGGGCATCCTTGAAGGCGGCCAGGACGGCGGCGCCCACCTCTGGCAGATCGGCGACGCGCCCGTTGCCGGCGGCCTGCCGGCGCTGATCGGCGTGGCGATGATCGTCGGCTTCTCGTTCCAGGGCACCGAATTCGTAGGCATCGCCGCCGGCGAAACGGAAAATCCGGGGCGCAATATTCCCAAGGCCGTGCGTCAGATCTTCTGGCGCATCCTGCTGTTCTACGTGCTCACCATCGTCGTGATCGGCCTGCTGATCCCCTACACCGACCCACGGCTGCTCAAGGACGGCCTGTCGGACGTCACCATCAGCCCGTTCACCCTGATCTTCGCCAAGGCCGACATGCTCGCCGCCGCCGCCGTGATGAACGCAGTGATCCTGACCTCGGTGCTGTCCGCCGGCAACTCGGGCATGTATGCCTCCTCACGCATGCTCTACAGCCTGGCGCTGGAGCGCAAGGCGCCGGCCATCTTCGCCCGGGTAACCCGCAGCGGCACGCCGGTCTGGGCGCTGCTGGCCACCGCCGCAGTCGCCGGCCTGTGCCTGCTGAGCTTCCTGTTCAGCCCTGGCAAGCTCTACCTGTGGCTGCTCAACACCTCCGGCATGCTCGGCTTCATCGCCTGGCTGGGCATCGCGATCAGCCACTACCGTTTCCGCCGCGGCTACCTGTTCCATGGCCACGACCTGGCGAAACTGCCGTATGTCTCGAAGTACTTCCCGTTCGGCCCGCTGTTCGCCTTCGGCCTGTGCATGGTGGTGATGCTCGGGCAGAACTACCAGGCGTTCATCGGCGGGCAGATCGACTGGATCGGTGCCTTCGCCACCTATGTCGGCCTGGTGCTGTTCGTGGTGGTCTGGTTCGGCCACAAGCTGGTCACAGGCTCCAGGGTGGTGCGCTACAGGGAAATGGACTTCTCCAGCATCGAGATGCGCAAGGCCGAACGTAGCAAAGCAGAGCCTTCCGGCAACGCGGTCGCGGCCAGTCAGCAGCCCGCCTGAAAACTCCATTGGCGGACCCGCCCCGGTCCGCCCATCACTGCTCCGGGACCCTGATGAACAGCACCTTCGACTCTTACTACGAAGCCACCGCCAGCAGAACCCTCTACCCTGACCAGAGTGGGCGCACCGATACCCGCGTGTGCATACTCGGTGGCGGCCTGGCCGGCCTGTCGACCGCGATAGGGCTTGCCGAGCGCGGGGTGAGCGATGTGACGATCCTCGAGTCGCAACGCATTGGCCATGGTGCATCGGGACGCAACGGCGGCTTCGTCTTCGGCGGCTACAGCCTTGGCAACGCCGACCTGCTATCGGCGCTGGGCGCCAACGAGGCACGCAAGCTGTATCGACTGACACTCGACGCCGTCGACCTGATCCGCGAACGCACCCGCCGCTACACCATCGACTGCGACCTGGTCGACCAGGGCGTGATCCTCGCCAACTGGTTCAACGACCCGTCGCGCCTGAAGAATCCGCGCCAGCTGATGAAGCAGGCCTATGGCGTCGACTGGCAATACATCGCCCCCGGCGAACTGAAGGAACAGCTCAGGACCGAGCGCTATTACGGCGGATTGCTGGAGCGCAACGCATTCCACTTCCACCCGCTCAAGTACGTCTGCGGCATCGCCCAGGCTGCCGCCCAGGCCGGGGTGACGATCTACGAGCAGTCGCCGGTGACCGGCATCGAGAAGAAGGCAGGCGGCTACATCGTGCGCACCGGCCAGGGCGAAGTCCATGCCGAGGAAGTGGTGTTCAGCGCAGGGGGCTATGCCCGTGGCATCTACGCCCCGATCGAACGCGCCGTGCTGCCGATCGCCACCTACGTGGTAACCACCCCGCCATTGGGCGCGCGCTTGCCGGACGCCATCGACTGCCAGTCGGCCATCTACGACACACGCTTCGCCTTCGATTACTACCGCCCACTGAAAGACACCCGAATCCTCTGGGGCGGACGCATATCCATCCTCGATCGCGGGCCACAGGCCATCGCCAAGCTGCTCAAGGCCGACCTGGTGAGCGTCTATCCGCAACTCGAGGACGTGGCGCTGGAATACGCCTGGGGCGGCCTGATGAGCTACGGACGCCACCAGATGGCGCAGATCGGCCAGGACGCCAACGGCATCTGGCACGCCGTCGGCTTCGGCGGCCACGGCATGGCACCGACCACGGTCGCCGGCGAAGTCCTGGCGGACGCCATCGCCCGTCGCCTGCCGATCCCGAGTGGTTTCAGCCGGTTCGGCCTCGAACGCACCTTTGGCCTGGCCGGCCTGGTGGCAGCTCAGGCCACCTACACCGCCTACCAGGCACGCGATGCCTTCGATGCTCGGCGGCTGAACCGTTGACGCCGGTATTCCATTGATGGCATGCCGATCATGCGCATCGGGGTAACCCAAGCGCGTACAGCGGCGAGAAGGTCACGGCGCCCCTCAGCCCAAGCGCACTACCGCGTGCTTGACCTTGTCGAGCAACTCCGACATTTTGAATGGCTTCACCAGCATTTCCATCCCTGTCCCCAGGAACGCCTGGCGGTCCAGCGCCGCATCGGCGTACCCGGTCATGAACAGCACCGGCAACCCTGGTCGATGCAACCGTGCGATGTCAGCCAGCTCTCGCCCACTCATGGTCGGTAGTCCGACATCGGTCAACAGCAGGTCGATGCTCTCCTCCTGCTGCAGGTATTGCAACGCCTCATCGATGGTCGACGCCAAGGTGCATCGGTACCCGGCCTCGCCCAGCGCCTCGGCCACCGACAGTCGGACCGAGGCCATGTCCTCGACGATCAACACGTGCTCGCCATTGCCCTGCTGGTCATTCCCGACCTCGCGGTCCAGGCTGACCGCCGCCTCGTCGCTGGCCGGCAGCAACAGCGTCACCTCGGTGCCCTTGCCAACCACACTGCGCAGCTCCACATGGCCACCCGACTGTCGGGCGAAACCGTAGATGGTCGACAAGCCCAGGCCAGTGCCCTGGCCGAGAGGCTTGGTGGTGAAGAACGGATCGAAGACCTTGTCGAGCAACTCGGCCTCGATTCCACTGCCGTTGTCGCGCACGGTCACGGCCACGTAGGCGCCATCGGCGAGGTTGGCGTCGCCGTGGCACCAGGCCGCCGAAGTGTTGACCCAGATTTGCCCGCCCTTGGGCAGCGCATCGCGGGCGTTGATGACCAGGTTTAGCACCGCGCTTTCCAGTTGCACCGGATCGACCAGGGCGATGGCCGGCAGGGTGGACAGCTCCAGGGTGAGGGTGACTCGCTCACCGATCGTGCGGGTCACCAGTTCCTCCAGCGAGCGTATGTGCTGGTTGACGTCCACCGGACGGGTGTCGAGCGGTTGCTGGCGGGCAAAGGCCAGCAGCCGCTGGGTGAGCACGGCGGCGCTGTTGGCCGAGCTCAGCGCCACCTCGGCATACTTCGGCACCTTTTCCACACGGTTTTCCGCCACTCGTTTGCGGATCAGCTCAAGGCTGGTGATGATGCCGGTCAGCAGGTTGTTGAAATCGTGGGCGATGCCACCGGTGAGGCTGCCCAAGGCATCCATTTTCTGCAACTGCAACAGTTGCGCCTCGGTGCGCACGCGCTCGGCCACTTCCCTGGCCAACTGGCTGTTGGCATCTTCCAGGCGTGCCAGGTGCGAGCGCTCGCGGTGACGGTGTTCGGTGATGTCCTCGACGAACACCAGACACAGACCAGGCGCCTGGTACGGCGACAGTTGCCACTCGGTGTCGCGCGGTTGCCCCTGCAGGCGCATGCCCAGCGTGCCTTTCCAGCGCTCCCCCGCCGCGAGGTGCTGGCGCAACTCCTCGAGCGCCTTGACCTGGCCTTCGGCGAAGCACTCGTGCAGACACAGCGGGTCGCGGTTGTCCTGCACCAGATGGGCGAAGGCGTGGTTGCATTCGTGCACCTTCAAGTCGCCATCGAGCACGGCGATGGGGGCGGACACACCCCGGAAGATTTCCTGGAACCGCGCTTCGCTCTGGCGCAAGGCCCGCTCGGTGTCGCGCACTCGCAGCAGGGTGCGCAGGGTGGCGAGCAGCACGTCCGGGTCCACCGGGTGGATCAGATAAGCATCGGCACCGGCGTTCAGGCCAGTAATGATATCGCCGCTCTGGATCGATGCCGCCGACACGTGGATCACCGGCAACAGCGCCGTGCGACTGTCCTCGCGCAGCAACCGGACAATGTCGAAACCGCTCATGTCCGGGAGGTTGACGTCGAGAATCAGCGCATCCACTTGCTCGTCACGAATCAGCGCCAGCCCCTCCCCGCCGGTGCCCGCTTCGAGCACTTCGTAGCCGTGCGCGCCGAGGCGGCGGCGCAGGGCGTAACGGGTGGCGACGTTGTCATCGACGATGAGCAGGCGCAGGTCAGGTTTCATCCACACTCTCCTGGGCTAACGCCAGCGGAATGATCACGAAGAAAGTGGAACCGACCCCTGGCTCGCTGTGCACGCCTACCTCCCCGCCCAGCAGCGTGACGAAACGCTTGCATAACGACAGCCCCAGGCCGGTGCCACGCAGGCGTTTCTGCAAGGGTGAATCGAGCTGTGCGAAATCCTCGAACAACGTGCCCAGCAGCTCCGAGGCAATGCCAATGCCTGTATCGCTGACGGCGAAGCGGATGTGCTGCGCATCGACGAGTTGCGCCGACACTCGCACTTCACCGCGGGTAGTGAACTTCAAGGCATTGGAGATGAAGTTGCGCAGGATCTGCGCAAGCTTCTTGTCGTCGGTATAGAGGCGCGGCAGGCCCACCGGCTCTTCGAAAATCAGGTCGACCGCCGTGGCGTCGACGATCGGCCGAAACATCCCGCGCAGCGCCGCGAACAGGTCGAACATATCGAACCAGGCCGGCGAGATGGTGATGCGCCCGGCCTCGATCTTGGCGAGGTCGAGGAGGTCGTCGACCATGTCCGACAACTCACGGGTCGCATTACTGACAAATGCAACCTGGCGGTGCTGCTCTTCCGACAGCGGCCCGTCCAGCTCGTCGGCCAGCAGGCTGGTGATGCTCAGTATCGAGCCCAGCGGGGTGCGGAACTCATGACTCATGTACGACAGAAAGCGACTTTTAAGGTCGGACGCCTGGCGCAAGTGCTCAGCCTGGATGTCCAGCTCGGCATACAAGGCCAGCACGCCTTGATTGGTTTCTTCGAGCTCGGCGCGCAGGGCCTCGTTTTCGGCCTGCAGCCGCGCGAACTGCTCGGCGTCTCGCATGGTAGGCTCAGCCATGGTCTGGCTCCAGGTCGATCACCAGCACCGTCACATCGTCCCGCCCCCGGCAGAAATCCCGATGCAGCACGGCAGCAATCACCGCCGGGTGGCGATGCACCAACCCAGGGTAGTCTTGTAGATTCCAGCGCGACTGCAGGCCGTCGCTGTAGAGGATCAGCAGGTTGCCCGTCACGTCAGCGTAGTCGAAGACCTGGGCTTTGCGGTATTGCCCGCCGACGATACCTGGAAGCGAGGGCATGCCGCGCATGCGGGTCGGCGCCACCAGACTGGCGCCGATGTTGCCGATGCCAGAGAAGGCCATATGGCCGCTGTGCTGATCGTGCTGTGCGATGGCAACCGCGCCGCCCCGGGTGCTGCACATCGCCAGGTGCAGCCGCTCGATCAGCAAAAGTGGGTCGAGAAAGGCATCCTCGGCGAATGCCGCTGCCGCGCTCTGGGCCGCCTCCTCGGCATCCGGGCCATGCCCCAGGCCGTCGACCAGCAAGGCGCTGAGACGCCCGTGGGTGAGCGCGACGTGCCAGGTGTCGCCGCAAGCCGGGTCGTCATGCAGCGCGTGATGGCTGACGCCGATGCGCAGGTCACGACTTTCGGCAGCGCGTTGGTACACGCGGGCCATGATTACCGAGCCGCGGGCGTCGGTGTGCATGTCGAACACCTTGGCCATACGTGCCACCGCGCCCAGGCCGATGCCCTGTGTACCACCGGTGGAGTAGCCATCGACGAGGCATGTCTGGGCATCGAACCCTTGGGCCCGGTCCACTGCCAGCAACTCGATGCCCAGGCCGTTGGCACCGGGCACGCTGCGCAAGTGCAATGCACCCGCTCCGGCGTGCTTGAGCACGTTGCTGGCCAGCTCGGTAGCCAGCAACGCCACACGGCCGGCGTCCTCGCTGTCGAAGCCTTGTTGCTCGGCCAGGCGCTGAGCGGTGCGCCGGGCGTGGCCGATCTGGGTGCCCTCTTCCAAGGGCAAGACCAGCGTCCTGCTGGCAGAAATATTCATATCCATCGCGTGATCGTCACCCGCGTGCCCTCGCCTGGCACGCTGTCGAGCTCGAACTCGTCCACCAGACGGCGAGCGCCGGTCAGGCCCAGGCCCAGGCCATTGCCGGAGGTCCAGCCATCGGTCAGGGCCAGCTTCAGGTCGGCGATACCCGGCCCTTCGTCACGGAACAACAAGCGCACTCCGGTGCGACCCGCTTCCTCGAGCACCTGCCAATCCATGTCGCCCCCGCCGCCATAGATCACGGTGTTGCGCGCCAGCTCGCTGACAGCGGTGACCAGCTTGGTCAGGTCCACGAGGCGCATGCCGCAATCGCTGGCCAGTTTGCGCGCCAACTACCGGGCCAGTACCACGTCCTGCTCGATGCGTACCGGCAGGCTGCCACTGTGCTCGCCGCTCATGGGTGCCTCACGTGCTGGCTGAGCCGCTGCATGCCTCGCTCCACATCCAGTGCCGTGCTCACCCCAGGCAGGGTCAAGCCCAGTTCCACCAGGGTAATGGCCACGGCCGGCTGCATGCCCACCACCATCACCTGGGCATCCATCAGCCGCGACAGGCTGGCGATGTCAGCGATCATCCGGCCAATGAACGAGTCGACCATGTCCAGCGCCGAGATGTCGAGCAACACGCCCCTGGCGGAGGTGGCGCTGATGCGGTCGGTAAGGTCGTCTTGCAAGCACATGGCCAGCTTGTCATGCATGTCGACCTGGATGGTCACGAGCAGAAACTCGCCCATCCGCAGAATCGGGATACGGTCCATGGGCTCAGGCCTGCTCGCCCAGGTTCACACCCAGGCGCTTGAGCGCGAGCTTCAGCGCATCAGCGAGGTTAGCCTTGGTAGTCAGGGTGCCCAGGTCCAACCCCAGGTGCACGATGGTCTGCGCGATCTGCGGGCGCACCCCGCTGATGATGCAGTCGGCGCCCATCAGCCGGATGGCGGTGACGGTCTTGAGCAGATGCTGGGCGACCAGGGTATCGACAGTCGGCACACCGGTGATGTCGATGATGGCGATTTCCGAGCCGGTGTCGACGATACGTTGCAACAACGACTCCATCACCGTCTGGCTACGCTGCGAATCGAGCGTGCCAATCAGCGGCAGGGCCAGCACGCCATCCCACAGCTTGACCACCGGAGTGGACAACTCCAGCAGCTCTTCCTGCTGGCGCTTGATAACCGCTTCGCGGGTCTTTTGATAGGTGCGGATGGTGTGCATCCCTAAAGTGTCGACCAGCTCGGAGATCAACCACAATTGCTCGGCCAAGCGAGCCGGGTCGTCGCTGAAATGCGTTTGCAGCAGGCTGAACAGCGGCCCCTTGAGGGCGAAGATGAAATACACCGCCTGGTGCGAGTCGTGCCCCAGTTGGGCGCGGCTGGCCGAGAGTTTTTCCAGGAACCGGCGGGTTTCATCCCAGTCGCTGATGGCGATGTCATTGCCACTGCCTGTCTGCAAGACATCGACCAGCAGTTGCAGGAAATCGCGGGTTTCCTGCAACAGGGTCTGTTCCTTGATATTGCGGGTAGCGCCATTGGCCTCAAGCGCTGCCGTCCATTGCTCCAACAACTGCGCCTGGTTGTGCTTGATGGCTTCCAATGTGCTGCCGTGCAGTGCTGCCATGTGTGTTCGCTCCTATGCGGTTAGGCCGGCATCCCCATGAACAGCCGACCTGCAAAGAATGACATTTAGCGCTGCAAATAGTTGTAGAGTTTGAAAAGATAATTGCAATGAGCCACCGCGTCATGGCTCCTGGCTTGGGGCAGAGGAAAAGTGAGTGAGGAACGGGTTCCGCGGCAACGCGCAATAGAGCGTGTAAGCTCAAAAAGCGCCAAGTCCTTGCTTATTTGGCCTGGAAACGAAAAAACCCGCCTATAGGCGGGTTTTTCGTATCAACCATTCCAGACTGGAACGGTTGAGAATATGGTGGGTCGTGTAGGATTCGAACCTACGACCAATTGGTTAAAAGCCAACTGCTCTACCAACTGAGCTAACGACCCGTTGGATGGCGCGTATATTACTGATTTCTCAGAGGAAATCAACACCCCATCGCAACTTTTTTCAAAAATACCGGGTGGGATCCTCTACACCGGCCGCCTTGAAGCCGTCGGCCCGCAGGCGGCAGCTGTCGCACTTGCCACAGGCACGCCCGTCGTCGTCGGCCTGGTAGCAGGAAACGGTGAGGCTGTAGTCCACGCCACGGGCAATGCCCGCCTGGACGATCTGCGCCTTGCTCAGGTTCTGCAACGGTGCCTGGATGCAAAAGCCCTGCCCTTGCACGCCGGCCTTGGTGGCCAGGTTGGCCATGCGCTCGAAGGCTTCGACAAATTCCGGGCGGCAGTCCGGATAACCGGAATAGTCCACGGCGTTGACACCAATGAAGATGTCACGGGCTTCGAGCACCTCCGCCCAGCCCAGGGCCAGGGAAAGGAACACGGTGTTGCGAGCCGGCACGTAGGTGACCGGAATTCCCTCGCTTGGGGCCTCGGGCACATCGATGCTGCTGTCGGTCAGGGCCGAGCCACCGATGCCGTCGAGGTTCAGGCCGATCACCTTGTGTTCGACCACGCCCAGGTCACGGGCCACCCGTGCCGCGGCGTTGAGCTCGGCGCGATGGCGCTGGCCGTAGTCGAAGCTCATGGTGTAGCACTGGTAGCCGTCGGCCTTGGCCATGGCCACCACGGTGGCCGAGTCCAGGCCACCGGACAGCAGGATTACCGCGCGTTTGTCAGTCATGTTTTTCTCCTCAACGTCCGGGTTCGTCGTTCCACAGCAACTTATGCAACTGCAGCTGGAAACGCACGGGCAGGTTGTCGGCGACGATCCAGTCGGCCAGGTCGGTAGCGCTCACCTGATGGTGGCTGGGCGAGAACAGCACCTCCCCGGCACGCTCGGCCAGGTTGTACTGAATCAGCTTGGAAACCGCCCAATCGTAGTCCTCGCGGGAACAGATGACGAACTTGACCTGATCGTTGCCGGTCAGCAGCTCGATGTTCTCGTAGCGGTTGCGATGGGACTCTTCCGAGCCTGGGGTCTTGAGGTCAACCACACGGCTGACCCGGGTGTCGACGCCACTGATGTCGAGGGCGCCGCTGGTTTCCAACGACACGTCATAACCGGCATCGCACAGGCGCTGCAGCAACGGCAACGCGTTGGGCTGGGCCAGCGGCTCGCCGCCGGTCACGCAGACGTAGCGCGGCCTGAAGCCGGCGACCTGCTCGAGGATCGAATCGAGGGTGCGAATAGTGCCGCCACTGAAGGCGTAGGCACTGTCACAGTACTGGCAGCGCAGGGGGCAACCGGTCAGGCGCACGAAAACCGTGGGCAGCCCGGCCGTTCGCGTTTCACCCTGCAACGAGTAAAACACTTCGGTGATGCGTAATGTGTCTTGCATGTTCGCCACGGGCGTGACAGCTGAACAGGCTGTCCGCCTCCGTCAGGCACTGTCGCGGACTCGACATGGCGTTATCCGCGGCAGCGTGTTTACGAAAAAAGGGCCGTGATTCTAACGAAAAAACCCGCGGCAGGCGCGGGTTTCTTCATCAACGGATCGCTCAGAGCTTCTGCAGGTCGCGCTGGGCCAGTTGTGCGGCGGAAGTGCCGGGGTACTGGGTGATGACCTGCTGCAGGATGCCCTTGACCTTGTCGGTGTGGCCCATGCGGCGCTCGACATCGGCCAGCTTGTACAGCGAGTCCGGCACCTTGCTGTGTTTCGGGTACTTCTGGCCGACTTCGGCGAAGGCCTGGCTGGCGCCTTGCAGGTCGCCCTTGGCCAGGTTGACCTCGCCGAGCCAGTACTGGGCATTGCCGGCGTACTGGCTGTTGGGGTACTTGCGCAAGAAGGCGTTGAAAGCCTGGCTGGCCTTGTCGAAGTCTTTCTGCTTGATCAGGTCGAAAGCGGCGTCGTAATACAGCTTCTCTTTCGCCGGATCACCCGGCTCGCTGCTGGCGGCCGGTGGCTGCGCGGCGCTGGCGCCGGCACCCGTGGCTGCGTTGTTCGCGCCACCGGTGGAGGAATTGTCTGGAGTCGCGGCAGGCGCGGCACCGCTGCTGATGCGGCGGTCGAGATCCTGGTAGCGCTCGAGGTTTTCCTGCTTCATGCGCGACACATCGTTCTGCAACTCTTCGATGATGCCTTGCTGGCGGGAAATCTGGTCCTGCATCTGCTGCAGCTGCATGAACAGCTGGCCATTTGCAGAAGCAGGGGCCGAAGCCCCTGCTCCGGCATAGGCGCCGCTCGTGCCATAACCCGCAGGTGGATAGCCACCCGCGTTGTCATCTACTACGGGAACCGCAGCCCACGCCGAAAGGGGCAGGCTGAGTGCGAGGACGGTTACAGCACGACGGCACATACGCATAAGAACTTACTTACGCAGTTCTACGCGACGGTTCTGAGCCCAGGACTGCTCGTCGTTGCCGGTGGCAACTGGACGCTCTTCGCCGTAGGAAACCAGTTCCAGTTGAGCAGGGGAAACGCCCTGCAGAACCAGGTAGCGCTGAACGGCCTTGGCACGACGCTCACCCAGAGCCATGTTGTACTCGCGGGTGCCGCGCTCGTCGGTGTTGCCTTCCAGAACAACGCGGTTGCCGTTGGCTTTCAGGTCCTTGGCGTGAACGTCCAGGGAGCGCATGGCTTCTGGCTTCAGATCCGAGCTGTCGTATTCGAAGTAGAAGGTGGTGATTGCGCGCAGGGCGGCTTCTTCGCTCAGGGAGCCGTCGACAGCGCCAGTGTTGGCACCGTAGCCAGCGTTCGGGTCAACAGCGCCTTCACCAGCGTTGTCACCGCCCTTCGAGGAGCAACCTACAGCTACGGCCATGGCCAGAGCCAGCGCAGCGAATTTACCAAACTTCAGCATTTCCATCGTGAAACTCCTAATGAAACCCCAGTGTGTTAAGCAAAAAATGTTACGCCGCAATCAGTTCAGGTAAGGGGACCAGGACGGTTCTCTGACTTCGCCTTGAGCGGTAGGAAGTGGGAGCCTCACACGGCCGTTAAGCGACACGAGCATCAAGACTCCCCGGCCCTGCTGGCGGGTGGCGTAGATTAGCATGGTGCCGTTTGGCGCAACAGTGGGAGACTCATCAAGACTGGTCTCGGAGAGAATCTTTACACTTCCGCGTTGCAGGTCCTGAGCGGCCACCTTGAAGTTGGTGAAGCCCTGCTGGCGATGGATCATCACCAGGGTCTTCTCGTCCGCCGACAGTTTCGGGTTGGCGTTGTAGTTGCCAACGAAGGTCACGCGCTCGGCACCACCGCCACCAATCGACTGTTTATAGATCTGCGGCTTGCCGCCACGGTCGGAGGTGAAGTACAGGGTGTTGCCATCCTTGCCCCAGAACGGCTCGGTATTGATGCCCGGGCCTGCGGTCACGCGAGTGATCTGGCGCGAGGCCACGTTCATCACGTAGATGTCCGGGTTGCCATCCTTCGACAGCACGAACGCCAGACGGGTACCGTCAGGCGACCAGGCTGGAGCGCCGTTCAGGCCTTCGAAGTTGGTGATCTGCTCGCGGCGGCCGGTGTCGATGTGCTGGATGAATATGCGCGGGCGCTTCTGCTCGAACGAGACATAGGCGATACGCTTGCCATCCGGCGCGAAACGCGGCGACAGGATCGGCTCACGCGACTGCAACAGGGTCACTGCACGGGCACCATCGTAGTCCGAACGCTGCAGGGTGTAACGGGTGTTGTTGGTCGAGAAACGCTCGGCGGTCACGTACAGCATGCGGGTGGAGAACGCACCCTTGATCCCGGTGAGCTTTTCGAACGACTGATCGGCGATGTAGTGAGCCATGTCGCGCAGCTGGTCGACGCCGCCAGCAACACTGCCGGTCAGCACTTGCTGCTCGGTGGCGACGTTGAACAGCGCGTAGCTCACCTGCAGGCGACCACCTGCCGGCACGATGTTGCCGACCATGACGTACTGGGCGCCCAGGGCTTTCCAGTCACGGAAGATCACTTCGCTGGCCTGGGTAGGCAGGCTGATCATGTTCTGCCGCGGAATCGGCCCGTAGTAACCGGAGTTGCGCAGGTCGTTGCTGATGATGTCAGCCATGTCCTCGGGCAGCACGCTGCCGCCCTGCACGCCGAACGGCACTACCGCAATGGGAGTTGCCCGGTCGCTACCACTGGTGACCAGGATGTTCTTTTCTTCTGCCATGGCCATGCCTGCCACGCAGCAGAGCAAGACCAGGAGTCCTCTCAGACGTTTAATCACAACGCTAGATCCTCAGGTGTAAATGTCATCTTGAATGAACGATACGGATTGAAATCGCTCGGCTTCAAGCCCTGCATCTCGGTCAACCGACCAATGTTCTTCACCGCGGCCACGGCCGAGCTGTCGAACGGGGCGTCGCCGCTGGACTTGGCCACACTCACGTTGGTGATGGTGCCGTCCGGCAGCATGTTGATCTGCAGAACTACCGTCATGCCCTTGCGCGCAGATGGCGGACGCGCCCAACCTTCGGCCGCGCGCATGCGAATCAGGTCGTCGAAGTCGCCGGCCACCTGGTCACCCTGCTCGTCGGCCAGCGCCTGCTGCCGCTCGGTGGTGTCGGACAACAGCTCGGCGAGCGCCTGGGCCTTCTTGTCTTCCGCCGCTTTGCGAGCTGCTTCCTGTGCCTTTTTCTTCTGGGCGTCTGCCGCGGCCTTTTTCTTGGCCTCTTCAGCTGCCTTCTTCTTCGCCTCCTCGGCCGCCGCTTTCTTCTTGGCGTCCTCGGCTGCTTTTTTCTTCGCGTCTTCGGCGGCTTTCTTCTTCGCCTCTTCCGCGGCTTGTTTCTTGGCTTCTTCCTCGGCCTGCTTCTTGGCCTCTTCCTCAGCCTTCTTCTTGGCGATGTCGGCCTGTTGCTTTTCAGCGGCCTTCTTCGCTTCCTCGGCTTTCTTGGCCTCGGCGGCTTTCTTCTGCTCGGCGGCCTTGGCGGCCTCCTCAGCCTTCTTCGCCTCGGCGGCTTCGCGAGCCTCCTCGGCCTTTTGAGCGGCGTCGGCTTTCTTTTGTTCCGCGGCCTTCACGGCCTCCTGCTCGACCTTCTTCTGCTCCATCTGCTCGACCTCGGTCTGGCGCGAAGCGGTCTTCTTCGCCTCCCCGGCAATCTTCTGATTGGTCTGGGTAGTCGCCTGACTCTTGGACTTGAGCTGGTAGAGCGTGGCCTGGACGATAGGTTTGGCAGGCGGCAGCTCTGGAGTCATGGCGAAGCTGACGAACAGCATGCCGAACACCAGCACATGCAGCGCAATGGCCCAGACACTGGGCCAGAAGTAGCTTTCCGAGGCGGATGGCTCTCGCTGTTGCATCAGGGCGCCTCGGTAATCAGGCCAACGTTACCGACACCGGCCTTCTGCAACCCGCCCATGGCGCCCATGACCGCGCCGTAGTCGACGGCCTTGTCGCCACGGATGAAGACCTGGGTCTGCTTGCCCTGATCACGGCCGGCGGCGATGATCTTGGTCACCGCCCCAGTCATTTCCGGCAAGGTCATGGCCTTGTCCATCTGCTTGTCGGTGTCGACTTCGCTGCCAAGGTTCCAGTAGTAGGTCTTGTCGGCCTTGATCGAAATGGTCAGGACCTGGACGTTGTTGTCCTGCGGCAGGGCTTCGCTGGAAACCTTGGGCAGGTCCACCTTCACGCCCTGATTGAGCATGGGGGCGGTCACCATGAAGATGACCAGCAGCACCAGCATCACGTCGATGTAGGGCACCACGTTCATCTCGGCGACCGGCTTGCGTTTGTGGCGAACTCGGGCCATGGGTTTCTACCTGATCACTCTTCGCTGGTGTGTACTTTGCGGTGCAGGATCGCCTGGAACTCATCGGCGAAGGTGTAGTAGCGGCCAATCAGCACTTCACTGCGCGCGGCAAAACGGTTGTAGGCGATAACGGCGGGGATCGCGGCGAACAGGCCGATCGCGGTGGCAACCAGCGCCTCGGCGATGCCGGGTGCCACGGTGGCCAAAGTAGCCTGCTGGGCGCTGGCCAGGCCGCGGAACGAGTTCATGATGCCCCATACGGTACCGAACAGGCCGATGTACGGGCTGGTGGAACCGACGGTGGCCAGGAACGGCAGGCTCTGCTCAAGCTTCTCTTCCTCGCGGGAGATGGCTACGCGCATGGCACGACCGACACCTTCCATGACCGCGTCCGGGTCGACACCCGGCTGCTGGCGCAGGCGCGAGAACTCCTTGAAGCCGGCGCGGAACACCTGCTCGACACCCGAGTCCGGATCAGGGTTGCTGCCCGCCTGACGGTAGAGCTTGGACAGGTCGATGCCTGACCAGAAACGCTCTTCGAAAGCGTCCAGTGCACGACGACCGGCGCGCAGCATGGTGCTGCGCTGGAAGATCATGATCCAAGAGGTCACCGAGGCTGCCACGAGGGTCAGCATCACCAGCTGAACCACGATACTGGCATTGGCGACCAGGCTCCACATGGAGGTATGGTCGACGACGTTTGCTTCCACGCTTATTCTCCTGCGTTCGATTGAGTACCCGTGCCGTCCGCCAGGAAGGCGTCGCGCAGTTCTGGCGGAATGGCCCGGGGTTTGAAAGTGTCGGCGCGCACGGCGGCCACCAGGAACTGCCCCTCGCAGAGCAGCACTTCATCCTGTGTTCGCCACACCTGCTGCACGAAGCGCAGGCTGGCACGATTCAATTCAAGCACTTGCGCGGTCACCCGCAGCTCATCGTCCAGGCGGGCCGGCGCGTGATAGCGCGCCTCGCTGGAATGGACCACGAACAACAGGTTGTCCTGCGCCAGCTGGGCCTGGGAGAACCCAAGGTGCCGCAGCCGCTCGGTGCGGGCGCGCTCCATGAACTTGAGGTAGTTGACGTAATACACCACGCCACCGGCGTCGGTATCCTCGTAATAGACGCGACAACGGTGTGCGAACGGTTCCAGCCCATTTTGCGCGCGCATACTCTAGTGGTTACTCCTGAACTTGCCAATCCGCCCCGGCAACTGTTTTTGCATCGATAATGTCGTATTGCCAGCGAGCCTGCGCCGTGCCAGCGGTAGGACCACGAAAAACCCGATTTGATCTGTCATATGTCGTCCTGGGCGGCATATTCACCACCTTCGCAGAAGCGCCCGGGGATGTTCAGGCCGAAATGCAGGTAGGCGTGCCGGGTCACCACGCGGCCTCGCGGAGTACGCATGATGTAGCCCTGCTGGATGAGATAGGGCTCGAGCACGTCCTCGATGGTGTGACGCTCCTCGCCGATCGCCGCGGCAATGTTGTCGAGCCCCACCGGGCCGCCGTCGAACTTCTCGATCATGGTCAGCAGCAGACGGCGGTCGGAATGATCAAAGCCACGTTCGTCGACATCCAGCAGGTTCAGCGCCATGTCCGCGACCGCCTTGGTGATTTCGCCCTTGCCACGCACTTCGGCAAAGTCGCGCACCCGCCGCAGCAGGCGATTGGCGATGCGTGGCGTCCCCCGCGCCCGGCGGGCGATCTCGAAGGCGCCCTTGTCGTCCATCGGCAGCCCGAGAATGCCGGCCGAACGGCTGACGATGGTGGCCAGGTCCTTGTTGCTGTAGAACTCCAGGCGCTGGACGATGCCGAAACGGTCGCGCAGCGGGTTGGTCAGCATGCCGGCACGGGTGGTGGCGCCGACCAGGGTGAACGGCGGCAGGTCGAGCTTGATCGAGCGCGCGGCGGGGCCTTCGCCGATCATGATGTCCAGCTGGAAGTCTTCCATTGCCGGGTAGAGCACTTCCTCGACCACCGGCGACAACCGGTGGATCTCGTCGATGAACAGCACGTCATGGGGTTCGAGGTTGGTCAGCATCGCCGCCAGGTCACCCGGGCGTTCGAGAATCGGCCCCGAGGTGCTCTTGACCGACACGCCCATCTCCTGGGCGATGATGTTGGCCAGGGTGGTCTTGCCCAGGCCTGGCGGGCCGAAGATCAGGGTATGGTCGAGGGATTCGTTGCGCCCGCGCGCGGCCTGGATGAATAGCGCCATCTGCTCGCGCACCACCGGCTGGCCGATGTATTCGTCCAGGCGCAGCGGGCGGATCGCGCGGTCCTGGACTTCTTCACGGTCGCGGCCACTGGCGGCGATCAGGCGGTCGGTCTCGATCACTTGGCAATCATCCCTTTAAGGCTGCGACGGATCAGTTCCTCGCTGCCAAGGCCAGCCTTGTCCTTGATCGCGGCAATCGCCTTGCTCGCTTCCTGTGGCTTGTAGCCCAGGGAGACCAGGGCGCTGACCGCGTCGGCCTCGGCCGAGGACTCGCTGGCCACCGGCAGCGGGCCGTCGGAGACCAAGGTGAACATCGCCGGGGAGGTTTCCCACGCCTTGAAGCGATCCTTGAGCTCGACCAGCAGGCGCTCGGCGGTTTTCTTGCCGACGCCGGGCACGCGCACCAGGACCGAGGCGTCCTGGGCCTGCACACAGCGCACCAGCTCGTCCACTTCCAGGCCGGACATCAGCGCCAGCGCCAGCTTCGGCCCCACGCCGTTGAGACGGATCAGCTCGCGGAACAGCTCGCGCTCGCGCTTTTCGGCAAAACCATAGAGCAGGTGGGCATCTTCGCGCACCACCAGGTGGGTGTGCACGGTCACTGGCTCGCCGACCTTGGGCAGGCGGTACAGGGTAGTCATCGGCACTTCCAGCTCATAGCCTACGCCGTTGACGTCGATAATCAGGTGCGGCGGCTGTTTTTCCGCCAGGGTGCCACGCAAACGTCCAATCACGTTCCGTTCCTTCCTCTCGGGCGCCGGTCGAAAACCGGTCCACCCTATCAGCAAATGCGCCGGGAGCGCGCGCCCCCCGGACAAAATGTGTATCAGCGCATGAAGCGGTTACAGACGCAAGCGCCCGCCACGCCGCCGCGCTGTCGCCAACCCATGGGGAATCAGGCTGGAACGGGTATGGGCGTGGCACAGGGCGATGGCCAGGGCGTCGGAGGCGTCGATCTGCGGTTTCTGGGTCAGCTTGAGCAGGTGCATGACCATCATCATCACCTGCTCTTTATTGGCCCCGCCGGTGCCGGCAACGGCCTGCTTGACCTGGCTTGCGGTGTACTCGGCGATCTCCAGGCCGGCCTCGGCCGCAGCGACGATGGCCGCGCCCCGGGCCTGGCCCAGTTTGAGCGCCGAATCGGCGTTGCGCGCCATGAACACCCGCTCGATGCCCATGGTCACCGGGCCATGCTCGCGGATGATCTCGCTCACCCCGCGAAAGACGATCTGCAGGCGCTCGTGCAGCTCGCCGCCGCCGGTGCGGATACAACCCGACGCCACGTACTCGCAGCCACGGGCGGTCTGGCGGACCACGCCGAAGCCGGTGATGCGCGAGCCAGGGTCGATACCAAGAATGAGAGTCATAACGCCTACAAAGATGTGCGAATTTGCCGGCCATATCGCAGGACAAGCCCGCCCCCACAAAAACTACACCGCCATCTGGCGCACGTCTTGTGGGAGCGGGCTTGCCCCGCGATCAAGCCGATAGCCGAAACGATCAGCCCAGCGTTTCCATGATCTCATCGGAGATCTGTGCATTGGAGTAGACGTTCTGCACGTCGTCCAGGTCCTCGAGCATGTCGATCAGCTTGAGCACCTTCTCCGCGCCGTCCTTGTCCAGCTCGGCACTGGTGGTCGGCTGCATCACGATCTCGGCGTCCGAGGCCTTGAAGCCAGCCTCTTCGAGCGCATTGCGCACGGCATAGAAACTGTTGAACGAAGTGAACACCTCGAAGGAGCCATCGTCGTTGGCCACCACGTCATCGGCGTCGGCCTCCATCGCGGCTTCCATCAGCGCGTCCTCGTCGACCGTAAGCTCGGCGGCGAAGCTGATCTGCCCCTTGCGCTCGAACAGGTAGGCCACCGAGCCGTCGGTGCCCAGGTTGCCACCGCACTTGGTGAAGGCATGACGCACGGCGGCGGCGGTACGGTTGCGGTTGTCGGTCATGGCCTCGACCATGATCGCCACGCCGCCCGGGCCGTAGCCCTCGTAGCTCAGCTCTTCGACGTTGTCGCTTTCGTTGGTGCCGGCACCACGGGCCACGGCGCGATCGATGATATCGCGGCTCATGTTGGCCCCCAGGGCCTTGTCCAGCGCCAGGCGCAGCCGCGGGTTGGAGGCCGGGTCAGGACCGCCCTGCTTGGCCGCGACGGTCAGTTCGCGGATCCACTTGGTGAAGACCTTGCCTCTCTTGGCATCCTGGCGCTCTTTGCGGTGCTTGATGTTCGCCCACTTGGAATGACCAGCCATAACGACTCCGAATCCTTGAAACAGAAACAGGTTCCGCCCCGAAGGGCGGAACGTGAAAAATCCTGCGCCTCAAGCGCGGGGGCACCCCGTTGCCGGGGCACCCCGGTCGATCACTCGACCTTGGTCTGCTCGCGCAGACGGATGTGCAGTTCACGCAGGGCCTTGGCGTCGACCATGCCTGGGGCCTGGGTCATGACGCAGGCGGCGCTCTGGGTTTTCGGGAAGGCGATCACTTCACGGATCGACTGGGCGCCGGTCATCAGCATGACCAGGCGATCCAGGCCGAAGGCCAGGCCACCGTGAGGTGGTGCGCCGAACTTCAGGGCGTCGAGCAGGAAGCCGAACTTCTCTTCCTGTTCTGCCGCTTCGATACCCAGCAGGCGGAAGACCGCTTGCTGCATCTCTTTACGGTGGATACGAATCGAACCGCCACCCAGCTCGGTGCCGTTCAGGACCATGTCGTAGGCACGCGACAGCGCGGTGGCCGGGTTGGCCTCCAGCTCTTCAGGGGTGCACTTCGGCGCGGTGAACGGGTGGTGCAGCGCGGTGAAGCTGCCGTCTTCGTTCTCTTCGAACATCGGGAAGTCGACGACCCACATCGGCGCCCACTCGCAGGTCAGCAGCTCGAAGTCGTGGCCCAGACGGATACGCAGCGCGCCCAGGGCCTCGCTGACGATCTTGAACTTGTCGGCACCGAAGAACACGATGTCGCCATCCACGGCACCCACGCGGTCGAGGATGTTGTTGAGGTTGGCCTCGGGGATGTTCTTGACGATCGGCGACTGCAGACCCTCGACACCCTTGGCGCGCTCGTTGACCTTGATGTAGGCCAGGCCCTTGGCACCGTAGATGCCGACGAACTTGGTGTACTCATCGATCTTGCTGCGCGGCATGCTGGCGCCGCCTGGCAGGCGCAGGGCGGTGACGCGGCACTTCGGATCGTTGGCAGGGCCGGCGAAGACCTTGAAGTCGACGTCTTTCAGCTGGTCAGCGACGTCCACCAGCTCCAGCGGAATACGCAGGTCCGGCTTGTCGGAACCGTAGCGGCGCATGGCTTCTTCGAAGGTCATGTGCGGGAATTCACCGAACTCCAGGTCCAGCACTTCCTTGAACAGCTTGCGGATCATGCTTTCGGTCAGGCCCATGATCTCGGACTCGTCGAGGAAGCTGGTCTCGATGTCGATCTGGGTGAATTCCGGCTGGCGGTCGGCGCGCAGGTCTTCGTCGCGGAAGCACTTGGCGATCTGGTAGTAGCGGTCGAAGCCGGCGACCATCAGCAGCTGCTTGAACAGTTGCGGCGACTGCGGCAGGGCGAAGAAGCTGCCAGCGTGGGTGCGGCTCGGCACCAGGTAGTCGCGCGCGCCCTCAGGGGTGGCGCGGGTCAGGATCGGTGTTTCGACATCAAGGAAGCCGTTCTCGTCGAGGAAGCGACGGATGCTGCTGGTGATGCGCGAACGCAGGCGCAGCTTGTCGGCCATTTCCGGACGGCGCAGGTCGATGAAGCGGTAGCGCAGGCGGGTTTCCTCGCCGACGTCGGAGTATTCGTTCAGCGGGAACGGCGGGGTTTCCGCTTCGTTGAGCACGTTCAGCTGGTAGCCGAGGATCTCGATGGCGCCCGAGGCCATGTTGGCGTTCACCGCGCCTTCTGGGCGCTTGCGCACCTTGCCGGTGATCTGCACGACATATTCGCTGCGCACGCGGTCGGCGGCGGCGAAGGTTTCGGCGCGATCCGGGTCGAACACGACCTGGGCCATGCCTTCGCGGTCACGGATATCGAGGAAAATCACCCCGCCGTGGTCGCGGCGACGATGGACCCAGCCGCAAAGGGTGACTTCCTGGCCGTCCAGGGACTCGTTCAGTTGGCCGCAATAATGGCTGCGCATCATGATCGTGGTTTCGCTTCTCGTGATTCGTGTGTTCGGTGGAGGTCTTGGCCGCCCAAGGGGCTAATACTGCAAGACCCGGCGGGTGCAATTCAACTCAGTCGGCCTTGTCGCCGCCTGCCAGATTCTTTTTTGCCCCGGTCTTGAAGTCGGTCTCGTACCAGCCGTTGCCACTCAGGCGAAAGCCGGGGACCGACAGCAGCTTCTTCAATGCCGGCGCCTGACACGCCGGGCAATCGGTCAGCGGCGCGGCACTGATCTTCTGCAACACCTCCATTCGGTGTTCGCAGGATGCACATTGATAGTCATACAGGGGCATGGGTGTCTCTCGTCAACCACATCGCACGCTGCCCAGGGCAGCAAAGAGCGGGATTATATATGGTAAAGAAGAGCAGCGCAGCCCGGCGATCAGTGCGCGTCCCGCGCTTCCTGCAGCCAGGCGACACAGATCACCCTGACCAAGCCGCTGAAATTGCGCACCCCACCATGACGCAGGTGCACCTCACGATCCACATAGGACAGCACGGCGCTCACCGAACAGCGGTTGGCCTGGGCGATGCGCTCCAGGATGCGCCAGTACACCACTTCCAGGCGCAGGCAGGTGGCAAAGCCGTTGAGCCGCACCGAGCGTGACACGGGGCCGGCCTGGGCCATGTCGAAATCCCGCCTGAACGGATCAATCCGGGGACTGCCTCCCCCCTGCCTTGCATTGCCATCGATACCACGCATCGGATCGCCCATCGCACCGCCCCATCGTCACGAAACACACCCCGTTCGTCAGCAAACGGGTCCATGACTGTCATGAAGCGCCACCCACCAGGCCGATAGCAGCGGCAAAGCCTTCCCCACAAACACCCGGGCCCGATACCGCCGAACGGTATCGGGCCCGGGTGCATTCGGCAGAACGACAAGCAACCGGCAATCAGTTCCCGTCGAGCAGGACCCGCAACATCCACGCCGTTTTCTCGTGGACCTGCATGCGCTGGGTCAGCAGGTCGGCGGTCGGCTCATCACTGACCTTGTCCACCACCGGGAAGATGCTGCGCGCGGTGCGCACCACCGCCTCCTGCCCCTGCACCAGTTGGCGGATCATTTCCTCGGCAGGCGGCACCCCCTCCTCTTCCTTGATGGAGGAGTGGCGGGCATAGAAGGCGTAGGAACCCGGTGCCGGGAAGCCCAGGGCACGAATACGCTCGGCAATCGAATCGACCGCCAGGGCCAGCTCGTTGTATTGCTCCTCGAACATCAGGTGCAGAGTACGGAACGACGGACCGGTGACGTTCCAATGGAAGTTATGGGTTTTCAGATACAGCACATAGGTATCCGACAACAGGCGGGACAACCCATCGACGATGGACTTGCGATCTTCTTCACTGATACCGATATCGATTGCCATGAAGCTCCCCTTTCCATAAGGCTTGATCATCAAGCGGGCAGCAAACACTCTAACAAGAGTTGCCGCCCGGCGCATGCGGCACAGGGCCGCCCGTGCCAACCGGTTTGAGAAGCCTGCGCCTTTGCTGTTAAATAGGCAGTGTGCCACCCGTGCGGATTGTCAGTGCCGGGTGCATAGGCTGGCCCGCCACGTTTTCGCGCCTACCGTTCACGCGCACCGTGCGACCAGCTCATCCTGTGATCGGCCTTATCAATGTGAGCCAAACCAATGTTCAAGATCGTCCATCTGGTGACGGGCCTGGCGGCGTTGCTGCTATCGCTCATACCCAGCCTGAAAGCTGACGCAACACCCTTCCTGCAACAACCCGAGGCCGTCTACCTGGCGCTGCTCGGGCTGCTCAACCTGGTCATTGCCCCGGTACTGCCGCAGTACTACAAAGGCATGCGCCAGCAATTGCAACACGCCGCCAGCCTGCTGCTGGTGCTGGCTGTGGTGCTGCAGACCGTCACCCTGCTGGCCCGTCCGGAGCTGGGCAACCTGCCAGCCCTGGCCTGTGCTGTCCTGGCCTGCGCCCTGCACCTGATTGCCGGCTTCGTTCGCGGCACGCGAAAGGCCCGCTCCACCCAAGGCACTTCGCATGACGCCGGCAATCGCGATACCGGCACCGTGAAGTGGTTCAACACCTCCAAGGGCTTCGGCTTCATCTCCCGCGACTCCGGTGACGATATCTTCGTGCACTTTCGCGCCATCCGTGGCGAAGGCCACCGGGTGCTGGTCGAAGGCCAGCGCGTGGAGTTCTCGGTGATGCACCGCGACAAGGGCCTGCAGGCCGAAGACGTGGTCGCCGTCGCCCGCCGCTGACCCTTTGCCGCCGCCGCGCTCAATAATGAGGCGGCGGCGCTTCTTCTTCCCCGCCGCCCTGCTGGCCGGCCATTTCCTCGTAGCGCTTGATCAGCTCCGCCATCTGCAATTGCAAGCGTTCGATCACTCGACTTTGCTCGACAATCACATCATTGAGCGCCTGCAAGCTGTCGTCCTGGAACGCCTGACGGGTCTCCAGTTCGACCATGCGCATTTCCAACTCCTGCGACATCCTCAAGCCCCCTTGAAGCTTTCGCCCAGCAGCGCACGCACGTGCTGGCGAATGCCGTCGATCTGTTCCTCGGTGTAGCCGATGGCCGGCACCTTGCCCCAAACCGGGGCAGGCCAGGCAGCATCACCCTGGCGGCGCACGATCACATGCATGTGCAACTGGCTGACCACGTTACCCAACGCCGCGACATTCATCTTGTCGGCGGCAAAAGCATCCTTCAGCGCTTCGGCCAGGGCGGTGGTCTCGACCCACAGTTGCTGCTGGTCCGCTTCCTCGAGCTCGAACAATTCGGTGATATCGGCGCGACGCGGCACCAGAATGAACCAAGGGTAGTTGGCATCCTTGCTCAGCAGCAGGCGGCACAGCGGCAGGTCGCCCAGCACCAGGGAATCCTCCTGCAGACGCGAATCGAGGGTGAACACGGCAAACCTCCTTAAAGCGATTCAGCCCTTCCGAGCGGTCGGGCACAGGCGCGCAAGGATACTCCGCTTCGACCGCTGCCACACCCGTCGACGTCGATCCTGGGCATTTGTGGCACGCGAATGACAACATCAACGCCCTGCTTCGGTAACACTGCGCTACTTTTCGCACCAAAATGATGCCGCTCGCCAGACCTTCGCCACACATCCTTCACATAAAACAGCCAGGATAAACAATCGGCGGTAACACCTTGACTTGGAAGGCAGCTTCACAAGCAAACACAAGGAGGGATCGCGACCCACCGACGAACCGGTCGCGCCCCGTGTTTGCGGAGGTTTCCCAGCCCCGCTCAAGGCAAATGTGAAAATTTCATCAAGCGTTCGTGATTTTGAGCACGCTTGTTGCATTCGTTTCACGCCAAGTCGGCACGACCCCTGCATTGTAGGGTGGACGCGACAAATAACAACAGCGGCATCGGATAAACCAGGGAGTTTCACAAGCCGTACTTTGTATTTATACAAAAATGACGGTTTCGAGACAGCGCTGGAGTTGTACGCCCTTATATGACAGGCGTGATTTGCGACATGGAGACAACCAACAGCGACATGGCCATAAAGTTACCGAAAGGTTGTTTCTGCCCATATCGCCAAGAATAGTCCGCGTGATATACATTTTCGCCGACATAACAAGAAAGAGCCGGCCCCATAACTAAAATACCCGGGTGCGGCGGTACTCTTCCTAAAAACCAAAGGAGCAAATCACGATGCGCGTGATGAAGTGGAGCATGATCGCCCTGGCCGTAGCGGCAGGGACTTCGCAACTGGCTGTCGCCTCTTCGCAGGACGAGTCCAAGGGTTTCGTCGATGACAGCACGCTGAACGTGAAAATGCGCAACCTGTATTTCAGCCGCGACCGTCGCAACGATGACCGTGACCCGGAGACAGGTGACCGCCAGAGCCGTCAAGCCGAATGGGGCCAAGGCTTCATTGGCACCTTCGAATCCGGCTTCACCCAAGGCACCGTTGGCGTCGGCGTCGACGCCATCGGCCTGCTGGGCATCAAATTGGATGGCGGCCGCGGAACCACCAACACCGGCTTGTTCCCGGTCGACTCCGAAGGCCGCCCGGAAGATAGCTACTCCAAGGGCTACGGCGCGGTAAAAGCTCGCATCTCCAACACCGTGCTGAAATTCGGCGGTCAGTTTACTGCACTGCCAGTCTTCGCCACTGACGATAGCCGTCTGCTGCCTGAAGCCGCCGAGGGCTTCCTGCTGACCAGCAAGGAGATCGAAGGCCTTGAGCTCAACGCGGGTCACTTCACTCGCCTCGACGCACAAGCCCAGAGCTACAAGGACAGTATCCGCGGACGCAACGATGCCGGCATCAAGAACGGCGGCCTGACCGAAGCGAACATCTTCGGCGGCACCTATGCCATCACCGACGGCCTGAGCACCAGCCTCTACTACTCCAAAGTCGAAGACTACTGGCGCAAATACTACGCCAACGTGAACTGGGCAGTACCGCTGTCCGATAAACAAGGCCTGGTATTCGACTTCAACATCTACGACACCAAGAGCAGCGGCGCCGCCAACGTCAAGGCGTTCGATGGCGACAAGCTCGACAACCGAGCCTTCAGCCTCTCGGCCGCCTATAACGTAGGCGCGCACACCTTCACCCTCGCCTACCAGAAGGTCACCGGTGATGGCGACTACGCTTACGGCATCGACGGCGGCGGCACCGTGTTCCTGGCCAACTCCATCGCCCGCTCCGACTTCAACGCCGAAGACGAGAAGTCCTGGCAGGCACGTTACGACCTGAACTTTGCCGAGTACGGCATTCCAGGCCTGACCTTCATGACCCGTTACGCCCGCGGCAGCGACGCCAACGTCGCCGGCACCACCAACGGCAAGGAATGGGAACGCGACATCGACATCAAGTACGTACTCCAGGAAGGCCCGGCCAAAGACCTGAGCTTCCGCGTGCGCCAAGCCACCTACCGCTCCGCCGACGGTGTCTACTATGGTTCCCCGTCGCTGGACGAACTGCGCCTGATCGTCGAGTACCCGCTGAGCATCCTGTAAGCCCTTGCTTGCATCGCTCTGCGAATGAAAAAGCCCGGCAATCGCCGGGCTTTTTCCTGGCTGACAGAAAAGCCTGACTGCTGCATTCTGTACGCTTTCGTTTCGCCCCCGTACAATGCGGGGTCATTTCACATTCAGGCAATCGACACGGCCCACCATGCGCACCAGTCAATATTTGCTCGCCACCCAGAAAGAAACCCCTGCCGATGCAGTGGTCATCAGCCACCAGCTCATGCTGCGTGCCGGCATGATCCGCAAACTGGCCTCTGGCCTGTACACCTGGCTGCCGATGGGCCTGCGGGTGATGCGCAAGGTCGAAGCCGTGGTCCGCGAGGAAATGAACGCCGCCGGTGCCCTCGAAGTGCTGATGCCGAGCATCCAGCCGGCTGAACTGTGGCAGGAATCCGGCCGCTGGGAGCAATACGGCCCCGAGCTGCTGCGCCTGAAGGATCGCCACCAGCGCGAATTCTGCGTCGGCCCGACCCATGAAGAGGTCATCACCGACCTAGCGCGCAACGAGCTGTCCAGCTACAAGCAGTTGCCGCTGAACATGTACCAGATCCAGACCAAGTTCCGTGACGAGATCCGTCCGCGCTTCGGCCTGATGCGCGGCCGCGAGTTCATCATGAAGGACGCCTACTCCTTCCATGCCGACCAGGCTTCCCTGCAGGAAACCTACGACCGCATGCACCTGGCGTACTCCAACATCTTCACCCGCCTGGGCCTGGACTTCCGTCCGGTGCAGGCCGATACCGGTTCCATCGGTGGCAGCTACTCCCACGAGTTCCACGTGCTCGCCTCCTCCGGCGAGGACGACGTGATCTTCAGCGACACCTCCGACTACGCCGCCAACATCGAGAAGGCCGAGGCCATCCCGCGCGAAACCGTGCGTCCGGCGCCGACCGAAGAGCTGCGCCTGGTCGACACCCCGAACGCCAAGACCATCGCCGAACTGGTGGAAAACTTTGGCCTGGCGATCGAGAAGACCGTCAAGACCCTGATCGTGCACGGCGCCGAGGAAGGCAAGCTGGTCGCCCTGATCGTCCGTGGCGACCACGAACTCAACGAGATCAAGGCCGCCAAGCTGGAACAGGTCGCCGATCCGCTGGTGATGGCTTCCGACGCCGAGCTGCGCGCCGCCATCGGTGCCGGCGCAGGCTCCCTCGGCCCGCTGAACCTGCCGCTGGAGTGCATCATCGACCGCTCGGTCGCCCTGATGAGCGACTTCGGCATCGGCGCCAACATCGACGACAAGCACTACTTCGGCGTCAACTGGGAGCGCGACCTGCCGGTTCCACAGGTCGCCGACCTGCGCAACGTGGTCGAGGGCGACCCGAGCCCGGACGGCCAGGGTACCCTGGTGATCAAGCGCGGCATCGAAGTCGGCCACATCTTCCAGCTCGGCACCAAGTACAGCGAGGCGCTCAAGTGCCAGGTACTGGGTGAGAACGGCAAGCCTGTGGTGCTGTCCATGGGCTGCTACGGCATCGGCGTGTCCCGCGTGGTTGCCGCCGCCATCGAGCAGAGCTATGACGAAAAAGGCATCATCTGGAACGACGCCCTGGCCCCGTTCCAGATCGCCCTGGTACCGCTGCGCTACGAAACCGACGTAGTCCGCGAAGCCACCGACAAGCTGTATGCCGAACTGACCGCCGCCGGCTACGAGGTACTGCTGGACGACCGCGACAAGAAGACCAGCCCCGGCATCAAGTTCGCCGACATGGAGCTGATCGGCATTCCGCACCGCATCGTCGTCAGCGACCGGGGCCTTGCCGAAGGCAACCTGGAGTACAAGCACCGCACCGAATCGGAGGCCCAGGCACTGCCGCTCTCGGACGTGCTGACCTTCCTGCAGGCCCGCATCCGCCGCTGATAACCCGTTACGCGAGTGATCATGTCCAAGCGAAGTACCTACACCCTGGGGGGCGCCGCACTGTGCGGCGCCCTGCTCCTCGGCGGCTGCGCCAACCAGATGTCCCAGCGCAGCGATCATGAGGAGCGCGTCGAGCGCAAACTGCTCGAGCACAGTCTGCAGATCGATGTCGGCGAGCCGAAGGTGATGGAGCTTCCGCAACGACGTGTACGCATCCATGAGCTCAAGCGCTTCGAGGTCACCGAGTTCGAGGTGACCCGCCGCTACGACCGCTACACCCCCTACCAACCCTGGCGGGAGATCTACGAGATCCCGCTGGGCGCGGTGGCGGTGGTGGCCGGCGTTGGTGCCAACGTGGTCAACGTGTTCGCCCTGGGCAACCTGCCGGACAGCGTCACCCACGACTGGCTCAGCTATGGCCTGGCGGGGGTCAACCCGTTCATGAACGTGCAGTCCAACGGTCGCGCCCAGCAGAACCTGGCCGGTATCGACGAGGTTGAGAAGGGCAAGCGCGAGGAGTCCATCAGCCTGCCGTGGAACGAACGTCTGGTCGAGGTCAAAGCCGGCAAGATGACTCACGAGCTGACCACCGACAAGAACGGTGTGCTACGCCTGAACCTGCTCGATAGCCCGTTCTCCGAGCAGAACCTCAACCATATCGGCACCCTGCACCTGCAGGTGGTCGACGAGGACAACCAGGTGCGCGGCGATGCCAGCCTGCTGGTCAGCGGCAACCTGCGGGGCAAGCTGCTCGAGGCCCATGAGCTGATCTTCGACGATCTCGAGGACGATGATGTCGGTCAGTGGGTCCACCGGGTGAAGCGCCTGTCGGAACTGGGTCTGGAAGAAGAAGCCAGTGAACTGGAGCAGAGCCTGATCGAGCTGACCCGCAACGATCCGGAGCTGCAACAGGAGTTCCTGCAGACACTGACCAAGGCCACCGGGCGCCTGGTGGCCGATCCGGGCGCGCAGTAATACGAAGAAGGGCTGCTTTGCAGCCCTTCTTCTATATATCTGCGAACAACTCCAACTGCTCATGCGCCCCGCGCAGATCGCGCAGCCTCACCCCAACGCCCAGCAAACGTACCGGCTTGCAACCCCGGGCAAACGCCTGGCTCAGCAACTGCCGGTAACTTTCCAGGTCCCTCCCCGCCCCCGCCTGCTCCAGGGTGGTCTGGCTGAAGTCATGGAACTTGACCTTGACGAAGGGCTTGTCGGGCCGATAGCTGCTGTCCATCCGCGCAATCCGCTCGTTCAGGCTGGCCAGCAACTCCGGCAGTCTATCCAGGCAACTGTTCAAGTCGGGCAGGTCATGGTCATAGGTGTTCTCGACGCTGACTGACTGCCGCCGGCTATCGTTCTGCACCGCACGCTCGTCGATCCCCCGCGCCAGCCCCCACAAGCGCTCGCCGAAACTGCCGAACTCGCGAACCAACGCCAGCCGCGACCAGTCGCGCAGCGACAGGCAGGTATCGATCCCCAGCCGCGAAAGCTTGTCCGCTGTCACCTTGCCAACCCCATGCAAGCGCGCCACCGGCAGATGGGCAACGAACGCCTCCACCTGGTCCGGGGTAATGACAAACAGGCCGTTGGGCTTGCGCCAGTCACTGGCAATCTTGGCCAGGAACTTGTTCGGCGCCACACCGGCAGAAACCGTGATGTGCAACTGCCGGGCCACCCGACGGCGAATGTCCTCGGCAATCCGTGTGGCGCTGCCGGCGAACCATTGGCTGTCACTGACATCCAGGTAGGCCTCGTCCAGGGACAGCGGCTCGATCAACTCGGTGTAGTCGCGAAAGATCGTATGGATCTCCCGCGACGCCTCGCGGTAGGCCTCGAAGCGCGGCTTGACGATCTCCAGGTCCGGACACAGCTTCAGGGCATGCCCGGACGCCATCGCCGAACGAACCCCGTAGGCGCGCGCCTCATAGTTGCAGGTGGCAATCACCCCGCGCTGCCCAGGCTGCCCGCCCACCGCCATGGGTCGACCGACCAGGCGCGGGTCGTCACGCATCTCGATGGCGGCGTAGAAACAGTCACAATCAATGTGGATGATCTTGCGCAGGGACATGGACGACAGCCACTACTGTAAATTCATACAGATAGTATCCCATGCCCCTGCCACGAAACAGCCTGCGCGGGACGATCGGCCTGCAAGCCCCGTCGCGACTGAGCCGCGTGCCGATTTGAGACGCTAAGGGTTTGAACAAAAAAGGATTTTTTTGAATTAATGCTTGACACCGGAAAGGAAATCCGTAGAATTCGATCTCACAGGCGCGGGATGGAGCAGCCTGGTAGCTCGTCGGGCTCATAACCCGAAGGTCGTCGGTTCAAATCCGGCTCCCGCAACCAGATTCAAAAAAAGGCCACTGTTTCGACAGTGGCCTTTTTTATTGTCTCTTGATTATCGATCAGTAAAAACATTCGAAAAATCAAACAGTAACGCTTGACTCCCAGTACAAAATCCGTAGAATTCGATTCCACAGGCGCGGGATGGAGCAGCCTGGTAGCTCGTCGGGCTCATAACCCGAAGGTCGTCGGTTCAAATCCGGCTCCCGCAACCAGATTCAAAAAAATGCCACTGTTTCGACAGTGGCCTTTTTATTGTCTGTTGATCAGCCAACCGACGTTGTACTTAATGTACGCACTTGACAACTCACGGCCAATCCGTATAATGCGCCCCTCTGACGCGGGATGGAGCAGCCTGGTAGCTCGTCGGGCTCATAACCCGAAGGTCGTCGGTTCAAATCCGGCTCCCGCAACCATATTCGTCAGAACGAACCCCGCCTATCGCAAGATAGCGCGGGGTTCGTTGCATTCAGCGCCCTGTAAAAGACAATCCTCCCGCCCTCCTCGCTCCCATGCCGACCCTGCGGCTGAATGAACTATCTTTAACTATCCTGAAACAGATTAAGACGCCGGCCCGGAGTAATATTCGGATACGTTTTCCAAAGGGACTTTCACTTGGCCGTACCTCGCCTCCACCTCGCGCAGACTGCACGAGGCACCCCATGACCGCCCCCACTCCCGAAACCCAGGCGCCATTGACAGCGGCCCTGCCCACGGCGGCTCAG
This sequence comes from Pseudomonas sp. P110(2024), assembly GCF_057480795.1. Lineage (NCBI taxonomy): Bacteria > Pseudomonadati > Pseudomonadota > Gammaproteobacteria > Pseudomonadales > Pseudomonadaceae > Pseudomonas > Pseudomonas sp. P110(2024). The sequence continues at coordinate 108,741 of NZ_JBLIYT010000010.1, read as the reverse complement.
CGCCTGCCCTGGCTGGAGCGGCTGAGCAAGTACCGCCAGCCCATTGGGCTGGCAGTGACCTTGGTGTTGTTCGCCATGGGCCTGATTGCCTGCCGTCACCTGCTGAGCGAGCTGGATATCTACGCGCTGCATGACGCCATGCTCGAAGTACCGGCACGTTCGCTGATCGGCGCAATACTGGCCACCGTGATCGGTTTCGTGATCCTGCTGGGCTACGAATGGTCCGCCAGCCGTTATGCGGCCGTGCAACTGCCACCCCGCATCCTGGTGCTCGGCGGCTTCAGTGCCTTCGCCATCGGCAACGCCATTGGCCTGTCGATGCTGTCCGGCGGATCGGTCCGATATCGCCTCTATGCGCGCCAAGGCCTGGGCGCCGCGGAAGTCGCGCGCATGACGGTGTTTGCCAGCCTCTCGCTGGGATGCGCCCTCCCCCCCCTGGCTGCCCTGGCCACCCTGAGCGACTTGCCGGCGGCGGCAACCGCGCTACGTCTGCCCGCGCCACTGCTGGGCGGGATTGCAATTGCCGTGCTGGTGGCCGCCGCAGCCGTGGTGATGGGCCTGTATCGCCGGCGCCTACCCGAACAACCATTGGCCGACAGCCTGATGGTGCAGTTCGGCCGTCGTACTCTGCGCCTTCCGGGTGCGCGCCTGACCGCGCTGCAACTGCTGATCACTGCCCTGGATGTCGCCGCCGCCGCCACCGTGCTTTATCTGCTACTACCGGAAGCGCCGCCGTTCGGCGCCTTCGTGCTGGTCTACCTGCTGGCCCTCGCCGCCGGCGTGCTCAGCCATGTGCCGGGCGGCGTCGGCGTGTTCGAGGCGATCCTGCTGGCGGCCTTTGCCAACCAGCTGGGGGCCGCGCCACTGGCTGCCGCGCTGCTGCTGTACCGGCTGATCTACGTGGTCCTGCCACTGTTGCTGGCCTGTGTGCTGTTGCTGGCCAACGAGGCCCGGCGCCTGATGGTCGCCCAGCAGGCGATCCGCGCCGCCTCCGGCCTGGCCGCGCCGGTGCTGGCAATCCTGGTGTTTCTCTCCGGTGTGGTGCTGCTGTTCTCCGGCGCCACCCCGGAGATCGACAGCCGTCTGGAACACATGGGTTTTCTGATTCCGCACCGCCTGATCGATGCCTCGCACTTCGGTGCCAGCCTGATCGGCGTGCTCTGCCTGCTGCTCGCCCAGGGCCTGCGCCGGCGCCTTTCGGCCGCCTGGCTGCTGACCACGGTGCTGCTGCTGGTGGGCGCGGTGCTGTCGCTGCTCAAGGGCTTCGACTGGGAAGAAGCCAGCCTGATGTGCTTCACCGCCGCCCTGCTCGCCCTGTTCCGCCGCTCGTTCTACCGCCCCAGCCGTCTGCTGGAGCTCCCGTTCTCGCCGGTGTACCTGGTAGCCAGCGCCTGCGTGGTCGGTGCCTCGGTGTGGTTGCTGCTGTTTGCCTATCAGGACGTGCCCTACACCCACAAGCTGTGGTGGCAATTCACCCTCGACGCCGACGCGCCGCGCGGCCTGCGCGCCGCCCTCGGCAGCGCCGTGCTGCTGGTGATCGTCGCCCTGACCTGGCTGCTACGCACCGCCCGCCCGGTCATCCATCTGCCAACCGACGACGAGTTGCAACGCGCCAACCGCATCCTGCTGGCTTCCGACCAGCCCGACGGCGGCCTGGCCCTGACCGGCGACAAGGCGCTGCTGTTCCACCCCAACGACAACGCCTTCCTCATGTATGCCCGCCGTGGCCGCAGCCTGGTGGCCCTGTACGATCCGATCGGCCCGGCCCAGGAGCGCGCCGAGATGATCTGGCAGTTCCGCGACCTGTGCGACCTGCATCATGCACGCCCGGTGTTCTACCAGGTACGCGCGGAGAACCTGCCGTTCTACATGGACATCGGCCTGACCGCGATCAAGCTCGGCGAAGAGGCCCGGGTCGACCTGCGGCGCTTCGACATCGAAGCCAAGGGCAAGGAGATGAAGGACCTGCGCTACACCTGGAACCGAGGCGGGCGGGACGGGCTGAGCCTGGAGATCCACGAGCCTGGTCAAGCGCCGCTGGCCGAGCTCAAGGAAATCTCCGACGCCTGGCTCGACGGCAAGAATGTGCGCGAGAAAGGCTTCTCCCTCGGTCGCTTCAGCCCCGAGTACCTGCAGCATTTCCGCATCGCGCTGATCCGCTTCCAGGGCCGTCCGGTGGCCTTCGCCAACCTGCTGGAAACCCGCAGCAACGAACTGGCCAGCCTCGACCTGATGCGTGCGCACCCTGAGGCACCGAAACTGACCATGGAATTCATGATGGTCGGCCTGATCCTGCACTACAAGAGCCATGACTATGGCCGATTCAGCCTGGGGATGGTCCCTCTCTCCGGCTTGCAGCCACGCCGTGGCGCCCCCTTGACCCAGCGTCTGGGCTCGATGGTGTTCCAGCGCGGCGAGCAGCTCTACAACTTCCAGGGCCTGCGGCGCTTCAAGGACAAGTTCCAGCCGGACTGGGAACCCCGCTACATGGCCGTGCCGGCCGGGCTCGACCCGCTCGTGGCACTGGCTGATACTGCCGCCCTGATCGCTGGCGGCCTGACTGGATTGGTGAAACGTTGATGATCCGACGCTATTGGCTGTACGTACTGATTCCCCTGCTGCTGGCCGTGCTGGCCGGCGGCGCGGCCTTCTGGCTGTGGACCCGGCCGGCGCCCGAGGCGCGCCTGGAGCACCTCACCCTCGACGACGGCAGTGCCCTGACCCGCGCCACCCCCGGCGTGCACGCCAAGGCCCGGGTGGCCATCGGCGTGCCCCAGGCCCAAGCCCTGACCGACAAGCAACTGCTCGATCTCAGCCAGGCCGGCGAGGCTCAGCTGGTGCAGGTGATCCTGCCGCCCGCCGACTGCGCCAAGCAGCAGGCGGCGATGGACCAGGCCCTCACCCGCCTGGCCGACAAACCGACCCTGGTCGCCGGCATCGGCCCGGGCGCGGCCCAGGCTTGGCGCTGGCTGGCCGCACAAGGCGACGACGAGGCCCGGGCCATCTCGGTGGACTTTACCGTCGAGCAGCCCGGCTGCCAGGTCGCCCTGCCCAAGTCCGCCGCCCACGGCCACTGGAACGTGGCCTGGAACGACAACCCGGATGACGCCAGCGCCGCCTTCGTGCGCGACCAGGCCAACGCCGAGACCAGCATCGCCGACTACGACATCCACCTGCCCCAGGTGCTCAAGGCCCAACTGACCCAGGCCTTGGTCGGCCATGACGGCAACGCCCTGGCGATCCCAGTGGTGGAAGTTCCGGCCGGGCAGACCACCGACACCGTGACCCTGTTCCTTTCCGGCGACGGCGGCTGGCGCGACCTGGACCGCGACGTGGCCGGCGAGATGGCCAAGCTCGGCTACCCGGTGGTCGGCATCGACACCCTGCGCTATTACTGGCAGCACAAGACCCCGGAACAGAGCGCCGCCGACCTGTCCGAACTGATGCAGCACTACCGCCAGAAATGGGGCACCAAGCGCTTCGTGCTGACCGGCTACTCGTTCGGCGCCGATGTGCTGCCGGCCATCTACAACCGCCTCTCCGAGGAAGACCAGAAGCGTATCGACGCGGTGATCCTGCTGGCCTTCGCCCGCAGCGGCAGCTTCGAGATCGAGGTGGAGGGCTGGCTGGGCAAGGAAGGCCAGGAGGCGCCGACCGGACCTGAGATGGCCAGGTTGCCAGCAGCGAAGGTGGTGTGCATCTATGGCGTCGAAGAGACCGACGAGAGCGGCTGCACTGACAAGACAGCCGTGGGCGAGCGCATGAAGCTGCCGGGCGGCCATCACTTCGACGAGAACTACCCGGCGCTGGCCAAGCGCCTGATCGGCGAGATCGAGACCCGCCAGGGAAAGGCCAACGTCGCTGAAAAATGACAGGGAAAAGGGCCGCTTCGCGGCCCTGACCCAGCTTAGATCTCGACCTGTGTCCCCAACTCGATCACCCGATTGAGCGGCAGGTTGAAGAACCGCAAGTTGCCGTTGGCGTTCTTCAGCAGGAACGCGAACAGGTTCCCGCGCCAGCGCGACATGCCTTCAAGGCGCGAAGCGATCACCGTTTCCCGGCTGAGGAAGTAAGTGGTGCGCATGGGGCTGAAGTCCAGCGCGTCCAGGTGGCACAGTTTCAGCGCCGCCGGCACGTCTGGCTCGTCCATGAAGCCGAAGTGCAGCAGCACCCGGAAGAACCCGTCGCCATAGGCTTCCACCTCGAACCGTTCGTGCTCCGGCACCCTGGGCCGGTCTTCGCTGACCACCGTCAGCAGCACCACCTGGCTGTGCAACACCTGGTTGTGCAGCATGTTATGCAGCAGCGCATGGGGCACGGCATCGGGCCGGGCAGTGAGGAACACCGCGGTGCCCTCCACCCGGTGCGGCGGCTGCACGCGAATGCTGCTGATGAACACCGGCAACGGCAGCGCGCCTTCATCGATGCGATCGACCAGGATCTGCTTGCCGCGCTTCCAGGTACTCATCAGCACGAACAGCACGATCCCCGCCAAGACCGGGAAGGCACCACCCTGGACAATCTTCGGCACGTTGGCGGCGAAGAACAGCCCGTCGACCAGCAGGAAGCCCACCAGCAGCGGCACCGCCAGCACCGGTGGCCACTTCCACAGCAGCAGCATGACCGCCGACACCAGGATCGTGGTCATCAACATGGTGCCGGTCACCGCCACGCCGTAGGCGGCGGCCAAGGCGCCGGAGGACTCGAAACCGATCACCAGCAGCACCACGCCAACCATCAGCGTCCAATTCACCGCGCCGATGTAGATCTGCCCCTGCTCGTCGCTGGAAGTGTGCTGGATCTGCATGCGCGGCACGTAGCCCAGCTGGATGGCCTGTCGGGTCAGGGAGAAGGCACCGGAAATCACGGCTTGCGAAGCGATCACCGTGGCCATGGTGGCCAACCCGACCAGCGGCAGCAACGCCCAACTCGGCGCCAGCAGGTAGAACGGGTTGCGCGCCGCCTCCGGGTTCTGCAGCAGCATCGCACCCTGGCCGAAGTAGTTGAGCACCAGCGCCGGCAGCACCAGGGCGAACCAGGCGCGGGCGATGGGCTTGCGGCCAAAGTGGCCCATGTCGGCGTACAGGGCCTCGGCGCCGGTCAGCGCCAGCACCACAGCACCGAGAATCGCCACCCCCATGCCCGGATGAACGATGAAGAAGTTCAGCGCCCAGCCCGGGTTGAAGGCCTTGAGCACTTCCGGGCTCTGCGAGATGCCGTGCACCCCGAGCGCCGCCAGGGCCAGGAACCAGGCGACCATGATCGGGCCGAAGGCCTTGCCGATCTTCTCCGTACCGTGTTTCTGCACCAGGAACAGCGCCACCAGTACCACCAGCGAAATCGGCACCACCCAGTGATCGATACCCTCGAACGCCAGGCCCATGCCCTCCACCGCCGAGAGCACCGACACCGCCGGGGTGATCATGCTGTCGCCGTAGAACAGCGAGGCGCCGACCAGGCCGCAACCGACCATCAGCATGCGCAACCGCGGGTACTGCGCCGTGGCCCGCCGCGCCAACGCGGTCAGGGCCATGGTGCCGCCCTCGCCCTGGTTGTCGGCGCGCAGGATGAACATCACGTACTTGAACGACACCACCCAGAGCAGCGACCAGAGGATCAACGACAGGATGCCCAGCACCCCGTCATGGTTGACCTGTACGCCATAACCACCGGTAAAGACCTCTTTGAGGGTGTAAAGCGGACTGGTGCCGATATCGCCATAGACCACCCCAACAGCTGCCACCAGCAGGCCCAGCGGCCGTGCCGCGCCCTGTCCGCCTTCGGCGTGACTGCTTGCCTGAACCATCGACCACTCCCGCAGACGGCCATCTAGACCGGTTGAATTCCTACCCGCGCCGGGCCATCCCGGATGCCCCGGCGCAACGGCGCGAAGCATAGCGCAGCGTTCGTCGTATTTCTGCTGGTAAAGCGACCTTGCGCTCGCTAGAATTGCGCACTTTTTGATCAGAGGCGCCAAAAGCGTCCGCCAGGATCGCCCCCGTTACCGGTCGGGCGACCTGTATTCAATACCGAGGTTAGCCATGTCCACCACTCCCGCCACCCCAAAGGTCGGCTTCGTTTCCCTGGGTTGCCCCAAGGCCCTGGTCGATTCCGAACGCATCCTGACCCAGCTGCGCATGGAAGGCTATGAAGTCGTGCCTACCTACGATGGCGCCGACGTGGTGGTGGTCAACACCTGCGGCTTCATCGACAGCGCCAAGGCCGAGTCGCTGGAAGTGATCGGCGAGGCGATCAAGGAGAACGGCAAGGTCATCGTCACCGGCTGCATGGGTGTCGAGGAAGGCAATATCCGCGACGTGCACCCCAGCGTGCTGTCGGTCAGTGGCCCCCAGCAGTACGAGCAGGTGGTCAACGCCGTGCACGAGGTGGTGCCGCCACGCCAGGACCACAACCCGCTGATCGACCTGGTGCCGCCGCAAGGCATCAAGCTGACCCCGCGCCATTATGCCTACCTGAAGATTTCCGAAGGCTGCAACCACAGCTGCAGCTTCTGCATCATCCCGTCGATGCGCGGCAAGCTGGTCAGCCGTCCGGTCGGTGAGGTGCTGAGCGAGGCCGAGCGCCTGGTCAAGGCCGGCGTCAAGGAGATCCTGGTGATTTCCCAGGACACCAGCGCCTACGGCGTCGACGTCAAGTACAAGACCGACTTCTGGAACGGCCGCCCGGTCAAGACCCGCATGCTCGAGCTGTGCGAGGCCTTGAGCAGCCTGGGCGCCTGGGTGCGCCTGCACTATGTCTACCCGTACCCGAACGTCGACGACGTGATCCCGCTGATGGCCGCCGGCAAGATCCTGCCGTACCTGGACATTCCGTTCCAGCACGCCAGCCCCAAGGTGCTCAAGTCGATGAAGCGCCCGGCCTTCGAAGACCGCACCCTGGCGCGCATCAAGAGCTGGCGCGAGCAGTGCCCGGAGCTGGTGATCCGTTCGACCTTCATCGTCGGCTTCCCCGGCGAGACCGAGGAAGACTTCCAGTACCTGCTCGACTGGCTGACCGAAGCCCAGCTCGACCGCGTCGGCTGCTTCCAGTACTCGCCGGTCGAAGGCGCCCCGGCCAATGACCTGGGCCTGGATGAAGTACCGGACGACGTCAAGCAGGAACGTTGGGACCGCTTCATGGCCCACCAGCAGGCGATCAGCGCCGCGCGCCTGCAACAGCGCATCGGCAAGGAGATCGAAGTGCTGATCGACGAGGTCGAGGAGCAGGGCTCGGTCGGTCGCAGCTTCTTCGACGCACCGGAAATCGACGGCAACGTGTTCATCGACGGCGACCACGGCTTCAAGCCGGGCGACAAGGTCCGTTGCCGCATCGTCGATGCCGACGAGTACGACATGTGGGCCGAGCCCGTCTGAGCGATGCTCGCCTGAAGATACCCCGCCCACTGGCGGGGTATTTTTTTGCATCTATGTTTTCCTCAATGGCCCCGAGGATCACAGGATGTCGCCCACCGTCACGCTGCAAACGCCCCACTTGAGCGACTACCCCGAACTGGTGCGGGTGTGGGAGGCGTCGGTGCGCGCCACCCACGACTTCCTGCCCGACGGCTACATCGTGCTGCTGCGCGAGCATGTGCTGCGCAAATACCTCGACGCGGTGATGCTGGTCTGCTGCAAGGACGCCAGGCGACGCATCCTCGGCTTCGCCGGCGTGGCCAATGGCCGTGTCGACATGCTCTTCGTCGCGCCGCAGTACCGTGGCCAGGGTATTGGCCAACGCCTGCTGCGGCATGCTGTAAGAGAGCTCAATGCCGAACGCCTGGACGTCAACGAGCAGAACCCGCAGGCCCTGGGCTTCTATCTGCACGAAGGCTTCGAGGTGTACGGGCGCTCGGAAACCGACGGCCTGGGGCAGCCCTATCCCCTGCTGCACATGAGGCTGATTCGTACAACGTCCTAGGACAAAAGCCAAGGAAACCACCACCCCGCTCCGAAATGGCGCAAATGACATCGATTTGCAGCCGCTACCCTGCGCGGGCAGGTACAATGAGAGCTTTCCCTACCGCGTGATGCCCGTGTCCATGTCCGAACCCATTCGTCTCTCCAAACGCCTCATCGAACAGCTTGGCTGCTCCCGCCGAGAGGCCGAACTGTACATCGAGGGAGGCTGGGTCACGGTCGACGGCGAGGTGGTCGAACAGCCGCAGTTCAAGGTCGCCGGACAACGCATCGAACTGCTCCCGGGCGCCCGTGCCGAAACACTTGAACCGGTGACCCTGCTGCTCAATCAGCAGGCCGGACAGGACGTCACCAGCGCCCAGGCGGGCATGAGCATGGCCAGCCTCAGCGAAGCGCACCGCGATGGCGTGCGCCCGCTGCACGGGCATTTCGCCCGCCAGGCCTGTGTCGCCCCGCTGCTGCCAGGCGCCAGCGGCCTGCAACTGTTCACCCAGGACTGGCGGGTGACCCGCAAGCTCGACGCCGACCTGCGCCGAATGGAGCAGGAATACATCGTCCAGGTCAGCGGTGAAGCCAAGCCAGGCGCTCTCGAGCGCCTGGCCCGCGGTGTCGAGCGCAAGGGCGTCGAACTGCCGAAGGCCAAGGCCAGCTGGCAGAACGAACAGCACTTGCGCATGGTCCTGAAGAACCCGCAGCCCGGGTTGATCGAACAACTGTGCGAAACCGCCGGCCTCAAGGTCCTGGCGATGCGCCGCATTCGCCTGGGCGGCGTGTCGATGGGCAAGCTGCCAGTGGGCCAGTGGCGCTATGTGGCCGCTACAGAACGCTTCTAGGGTCTGTACGAAATGTGTCTGCGCGAAGGCCAGACAAGGCGAAACGGGGGGAAGCGGAGTGTACTGGAGTACATGAGCATTCCGAGCCCCGTTTCAACGCAGTATGGGCGAGTGCAGATACATTTCGTACAGAGCCCAGCATTACCGCCGCGCAAAGACTGACACGGCAACAGAACAGGATTCGCTGCAATGAACCACAACGATGTACTGCGCAGCCTGCGCTACATGCTCAAGGCCAACGACCAGAAGCTGGCCGAGATTATCAAGCTCTCGGGCCTGGAGGTTTCCGCCGAGGCCATCGCCGGCTACGTCAAGAAAGAAGAGGAACCTGGCTTCGTGCGCTGCCCGGAGAAGGTCATGGCGCACTTCCTCGACGGCCTGGTGATCCACCGTCGCGGTCGTGACGACAGCCGCCCACCGCAGCCGATCGAAGTACCGGTGACCAACAACACCGTACTCAAGAAGCTGCGGGTGGCCTTCGAGCTGAAGGAAGACGACCTGCACGCAGTGCTCAAGTCAGTCAATTTCCCGGTGTCCAAGCCCGAGCTGAGCGCATTGTTCCGCAAGGTCGGCCACGACAACTACCGGCCCTGCGGCGACCAGTTGCTGCGCAATTTCCTCAAGGGCCTGACCCTGCGCGTGCGCGGCTGAGCCGTGATGCAGCATAGCGTCTCGCCGGTCGGCATCGTCCGTTCCTGCTTCAAGGAAAAGTTCGCCATCCCGCGCCAGCCCCAGCTGGCGCCGGCTGCCCGTGGCGTGCTGGAACTGCTGCCGCCCTTTGACCAGGGCGATGCCGTCGAAGGGCTGGAACAAGTCAGCCATGTGTGGCTGCTGTTCCTGTTCCACCAGGCACTGGAAGACAAGCCACGCCTGAAGGTGCGGCCACCGCGCCTGGGCGGCAACAAGAGCATGGGGGTGTTCGCCACCCGGGCCACCCACCGGCCCAATGGCATCGGCCAGTCAGTGGTGCGCCTGGAAGGCGTCGAACCGGGGCGTCTGCTGCTGTCGGGGATCGACCTGCTGGACGGTACGCCGGTGCTGGATATCAAGCCTTACGTGCCGTATGCGGACAGCGTCGCCGAGGCATCGAACCTGATGGCCAGTGATGCGCCGGAGCCGATCAGGGTGCAATGGAGCGAGAGCGCACTGCCCCAGGCACACACCCACGCACTGCGCCTGGGCGAACCCTTGGTCGAGCTGATCGAGCAGTGCCTGGCCCAGGATCCACGCCCGGCCTACCAGGTGCCACCGCCCGAACGAGTGTATGGGGTGAAGTTCTGGGATGTGCAGGTGCGCTGGCATTATCCGCAGCCGGATGTGATTCGGGTGCTGGAGGTGACGCCGGAGTAATGGGGTGTCGATAAGACCCACATTCCAGGCATAAAAAAACGCAGGCCAAGCCTGCGTTTTTAATGCCTGCCGCTCGCCTTACTTCTCGACGAACGCACGCTCGATCAGGTAGTCACCTGGCTCACGCATGCGCGGGGAGATCTTCAGGCCGAAGCTGTCGAGCACTTCGCTGGTCTCGTCGAGCATGCTCGGGCTGCCGCAGATCATCGCGCGGTCGTCCTGCGGGTTGATCGGTGGCAGACCGATGTCGCTGAACAGCTTGCCACTGCGCATCAGGTCGGTCAGGCGACCCTGGTTTTCGAAAGGCTCGCGAGTCACGGTCGGGTAGTAGATCAGCTTGTCACGCACCGCGTCACCGAAGAACTCGTTCTGCGGCAGGTGCTCGGTAATGAACTCGCGGTAGGCCACTTCGTTGACGTAACGCACGCCGTGAACCAGGATCACTTTCTCAAAGCGCTCGTAGGTCTCCGGGTCCTGGATGACACTCATGAACGGCGCCAGGCCGGTGCCGGTGCTCAGCAGATACAGGTGCTTGCCCGGGTTCAGGTCATCCAGCACCAAGGTACCGGTAGGTTTCTTGCTGATGATGATCTCGTCGCCTTCCTTCAGGTGCTGCAACTGCGAGGTCAGCGGGCCGTCCGGCACCTTGATGCTGAAGAACTCCAGATGCTCTTCCCAGTTCGGCGAGGCGATGGAGTAGGCGCGCATGAGCGGACGGCCGCTGTCCTGCTGCAGGCCGATCATCACGAACTGACCGTTCTCGAAGCGCAGGCCCGGATCACGGGTGCACTTGAAGCTGAACAGGGTGTCGTTCCAGTGGTGCACACTGAGGACACGTTCGTGGTTCATGTTGCTCATCGATGGGGCTCCTGAAGGAAAACGCGGCGCGCGCAAGACGCGCAGTTGCGCGATAGTTTAGGGGCAGCGACAATATCTGTTAACTGAATTATCAAGATATGTGTTATCGGTTATATAGATATGCGATTCACACTCCGTCAGCTCCAGGTATTCGTCGCCGTCGCCCAGCACCAGAGCGTGTCCCGGGCCGCCGGCGTGCTGGCCTTGTCGCAATCGGCCGCCAGCACCTCGATCACCGAACTGGAGCGCCAGTCCAGCTGCCAGCTGTTCGACCGCGCCGGCAAGCGCCTGAGTCTCAATGCTCTGGGCCATCAACTGCTGCCCCAGGCCGTGGCCCTGCTCGACCAGGCCAAGGAGATCGAGGACCTGCTCAACGGCAAGTCGGGGTTCGGCTCGCTGGCCGTCGGCGCCACGCTGACGATCGGCAACTACCTGGCCACCCTGCTGATCGGCAGCTTCATGCAGGTACACCCGGAAAGCCAGGTCAAGCTGCACGTGCAGAACACCGCGCATATCGTGCAACAGGTCGCCCACTATGAAATTGACCTGGGTCTAATCGAAGGTGACTGCAACCATCCCGATCTTGAGGTTCAGCCCTGGGTGGAGGACGAGCTGGTGGTGTTCTGTGCGCCCCAGCATCCCCTGGCCAAGGTCGGCCATGCCGGTATCGAGCAGTTATCCCATGAAGCCTGGATCCTGCGCGAGCAGGGCTCGGGCACGCGCCTGACCTTCGACCAGGCCATGCGCCATCACCGCGCCAACCTGAACATCCGCCTGGAACTGGAACATACCGAGGCGATCAAGCGCGCCGTGGAGTCGGGCCTGGGCATCGGCTGCATCTCACGCCTGGCCCTGCGGGATGCTTTCCGCCGCGGCAGCCTGGTACCGGTGGAGACCCCGACCCTGGACCTGGCGCGGCAGTTCTACTTCATCTGGCACAAACAGAAGTACCAGACCTCGGCCATGCGCGAGTTCCTCGAACTGTGCCGCAGCTTTACTGCAGGCGTGCGGCGCAGCGACGAAATCGTGCTGCCGCCGATCGCTTGAAGGCTCAACCAAGCAGGATCACACCCCAGACCACCGCAACCATGCTCATGGCCACCAGCTGCGCGGCGCTGCCCATGTCCTTGGCGTTCTTCGATAGCGGGTGGCGGTCGAGGGAAATGCGGTCGATGGCCGCCTCCACCGCCGAATTGAGCAATTCGACGATCAACCCCAGCAGGCACACGGCAATGAGGATCGCCCGCTCACCGCGACTGACCGGCAGCCAGAAGGCCAGCGGCACCAGCACCACGTTGAGCAGCACCAGCTGCCGGAAGGCGGCCTCGCCCTTGAAGGCGGTGCGCAGACCGTCCAGCGAATAGCTGGCGGCGTTGACGATACGTTTGAGGCCGGTCTGGCCTTTGAATGGCGACATGTGTGTCCGTCACTTCACCGGAGAAAGGCCCGAAGGCTAGTCCAGCCTGAGTCAAAAAAGCGTGAATGCACGGGTACTTAGCTGGCCGAAACCGATTCAAGTTGTTGCAGCAGCAGCGCCGCCTGGGTCCGCGTGCGCACCCCCAGCTTGCGGAAGATCGCCGTCACGTGGGCCTTGATGGTCGCCTCGGAAACGTTCAGTTCATAGGCGATCTGCTTGTTCAGCAGCCCTTCGCAGACCATGGTCAGCACGCGGAACTGCTGCGGGGTGAGGCTGGCCAGGCCTTCGCTGGCGGCCTTGGCCTCGGCCGACACATCGACCTTGTCGAATGCCTGCGGCGGCCACCAGACATCGCCATCGAGCACGTTGCGCACAGCTTCCTGGATCTTGCTGAGCTCGCTGGACTTGGGAATGAAACCGCTGGCGCCGAATTCGCGGGACTTGACCACGACGGCCGCCTCTTCCTGGGCCGAGACCATCACCACCGGGATCTGCGGGTACTGGCCGCGCAGCAGGACCAGGCCGGAGAAGCCATAGGCGCCGGGCATGTTCAGGTCCAGCAGGACCAGGTCCCAGTCGGCTTTCTCGGTGAGGCTGGTTTCCAGTTCGGCGATGCTCGCCACCTCGACCAGGCGCACGTCCGGGCCCAGGCCGAGGGTAACGGCCTGGCGCAGTGCGCTGCGAAACAGCGGGTGGTCATCGGCAATCAGGATTTCGTATGTGGCCATCGATCTATGGATCCTGTTCTGTGCCAGGCGCAGGGGATACGGGAGACGCCTGGCGGGCAACTCATGGCGCGAACGGCAGGGCCGCGGGCCGGGATGGCACGGCGAAGTCCGGGATAACAGCAGCTTCGTCGTGCCCGAAGCGGCGCCAAGGATGCCGAGCACGCCCCGGGTGGTCAAGCCACTTGCCCGGTCGAACCCGCCTACCCTGGCTGCCAGCCCCGACAGTATGAACCAATCCGTCGCGCCTGCCCCTTGGACTATAGGAAGGTATGCAAACGCTGGTGGACCTCGTCCTGCTCGTCCAGCGGCAGGCGCCGCTTGCCACTGAGGTAGTGCAGGCTGAAGACGTCCAGGTAGGCGTCCAGGGCCTGCGAAGCCTGGCCGTCGCCGGCCAGTTCCAGGCACATGGCGGCCACTTCGGCGGTGCAGAAGTGGTCATCACGCTTGGAACGGCGCAGGCGGTAGCGCGACATCTGCTCGGGCTGCAGGCTCAGCACCGGGAAGCGATCGAGGTAAGGGCTCTTGCGGAACATCTTGCGCGCCTCGGTCCAGGTGGCGTCGAGCAAGATGAACAACGGGCGCTTGCCCGGCTCGCGCACGACTTCGCTGACCACCCGATCTTCCTTGACGAACTCGCCCGGAAAGACGATGTAGGGCTGCCAGCGTGGATCGTCCAGCAGCGCCAGCAGCCCCTCGTCCACCGAGGTGCGCAGCCAGCCGAAGGCCGAGGTGTCCTCGATCACATCGGCGATCAACCAACCGGTGTTGGTCGGCTTCAGCGGCTCGGTATCGTGCATCAGCAGGCACATGCCGGACTCGGCCGGCACCCGGGGTTTCCAGGCGCACAGGCAGTGCGTGGCGATCACCCGGCAATCCGGGCAACGCTCGGCGCGCGAGCCTCGGGCGACAAAGGGTTTGATGCTGCGCGCCAGGCGTTCGGCGCGCAGGCGCGCTACCGCGTGGCTCATGGCAACAGGCCTTGGCAGGGAAGTGGGAGGGGCACGGCGACGACTCGATGAAAACAAGGCGCCCAGTCTACCAGAGCCCACGTCATTTGCCGTGCAGCCAGCGGCGCCGCTCCTTTATACTCGCAGGTCCTGGCGGCCTGGAAACCCTGCGGTTTCATGGAACGCCGCCCGTCGGCGCTGGTCAAAGCGCCAGTCATCGAACCAGGAGAGATCCATGCTGCGTCTTATCGTCCCGACCCTGAGCCTGCTGCTCGCCCTGCCCCTGGCCGCCCAGGCTGCGTCCAAGCAGGAATACGAGCTGAACCAGATGCTGCAGAAGGTCGCCAAGGAAAGCAGCGTCGGCACCCCGCGTGCCATCAACGAGGACATCCTCGACCAGGGCTACACCGTCGAAGGCAAGGCACTGGTCAATCACCTGAGCGTACGCCAGGAGCACGCCCAGCGCATGCAGGCCAATCCCGCGCAGGTTCGCAGCCAGCTGGGTGACAGCGTGTGCCGTAACAACGGCTACCGCCAGCTGATGTCCAAGGGTGCCGTAATGGTCTACCGCTTCACTGTCTACAAGACCAACCAGCCGGTCATGGACCAGGCCTTCGACGCCGCCAGCTGCGCGGCCGGCAACAAGAAGAAGTGATTCAAGCCAGCTGATCGCTGTTACTGGCGCGCCGCTGCTCATCATCGGCGCGCAACTCGGCCAGCAGGGCCTGCAAGTAGCGCGAATGCGCCTCGGCCCCTTGCAGCCGGCGCAGGCACTCCCCCTCAAGACTCAGGTGATGAGCCTTGGCCTCGTACTCGAGCAACTGCAACAGTTGCCTATCCACCTCGATCACCAGCCGGTGCATACCGTCACCTCGCTGTATCGCCTTACTGCCCCCAGTTAACCAAAGCCCTGTCGTCACTGGCTTTCGCCTGACCGGCGGTAGTGCGCGCCTGTGGCGGCACAAAGCCGCGCTAGCGTCTAGATTGATATCGAGTACCCATAACAACGACAACGCGATGGAATTGCCACTGCAACATGGCCTTGAAGGCCTACTGCAACGCTCGGGGGGCACACTCGAGCCACAGCAGCCAGCGACACACGCAGTGTCGCGGCCGGGACACGCCATCGACCCGGTCAGAGGTTTTGCTGCAGAAGGAGACGTTGAATGCCTTACCAATCGAACGAGCTGCTGTTCAACCATTTCAGGGACAACGGCATCGACCTGAGCAAGATCGACGAACAACTGCAACTGGTCGCGCCGAACAGTCCCAACCTGCCGCTGTACCGCGACATGCTGCTGACCGTGCTGCGCATGGCCCACGACGACCGCAACCGCTGGAACGCCAAGATCACCCTGCAAGCCCTGCGTGAGCTCGACCACTCCTTCCGCACCCTCGAGCACTACAAGGGGCGGCGCAAAGTCACCGTGTTCGGCTCGGCGCGCACACCAATGGAACACCCCATGTACGCCCTGGCCCGGGAGTTGGGCGCAACGCTGGCGCGCTCGGACCTGATGGTCATCACCGGCGCCGGTGGCGGCATCATGGCCGCCGCCCATGAAGGCGCCGGCACCGACCACAGCCTGGGCTTCAACATCACCCTGCCGTTCGAACAGCACGCCAATGCCACGGTCAATGGCACCGACAAGCTGCTGCCGTTCCATTTCTTCTTCATCCGCAAGCTGTTCTTCGTCAAGGAAGCCGACGCGCTGGTGCTCTGCCCCGGCGGCTTCGGCACCCTCGACGAGGCGCTGGAGGTGCTGACGCTAATCCAGACCGGCAAGAGCCCGTTGGTGCCGGTGGTGCTGCTCGACTCGCCCGGCGGCAGTTTCTGGCAGGACGCCCTGGCCTTCATCAGCCGCCAGCTCGAAGAGAACCGCTATATCCTGCCCAGCGACCTCAAGCTGGTGCGCCTGGTGCACAGCGCCGACGAGGCGGTCGAGGAGATCAACCAGTTCTACAGCAACTACCACTCCAGCCGCTGGCTGAAGAGCCAGTTCGTGATCCGCATGCACCACCCCTTGAGCGAGGCGGCCCTGCATGATGTGGAAGAAGGCTTCGCCGACCTGCGCCTGAGCGGCAGGTACCACCAGCAACCGGACAGCGGCGCCGAACACGAGGAAGGCAACTTCAGCCACCTGACGCGCCTGACCTTTGCCTTCAACGGCCGCGACCAGGGCCGCCTGCGCGAACTGGTCGACTTCATCAATCTGCCGGAGAACTGGGCCAAACCCCAGCCGATGCACACCACCCAGCGCGCCCGGGAAGCCTTGCGGGTCAGCTGAACGCAAAATGCCCTGTACGGCTGACACGCATGGGTGTCAGCCGTACAGGGCATCAATAATCGTCGAGATCGCGACCGCTGAGCAGCCGGCCGATCATGTCCATGGGGAAACCACGGTAGGCGAGAAAACGCGTCTGCTGCGCCCGGCTGCGTGGATCTTGCGGGCGTTGCCCGGCGAACTTGCGCTGCCAGACATCACGCAGTTGCGTCGCCCAGTCCACTTCGCTGTCGCGCAGGGCCTGGTCGATATCGCCACGGTTCAAGCCGCGTTGGCCAAGCTCCTCGCGAATTCGCGCGGGGCCGTAGCCGGCACTGGACCGGTAGCGGATGAAGCTTTCCAGATAGCGGGCCTCACTGAGCAGCCCTTCTTCGGCCAGCCGATCGAGCGCAGGCTCGATCAGCTCGTCCGGTGCGCCACGCTGACGCAGCTTGCGCGTCAGCTCGACGCGACCATGCTCGCGGCGAGCGAGCAGGTCCATGGCTGTCCGCCGAACGGCGACGGGGGTGTCGAGTACGACGGACATGGGGCCAATCAATAACCGGCGTCGGCGTCAGCCAGGTCGTCGGCATCGGCTTCGGCTGCACCGGCCTTGGCGGCAGCTGCTGCAGCGGCGGCGGCACCCGCGGTCAGCAGCTTGTCGCGAATCTGCTTCTCGATCTCGCTGCCAATGGCCGGGTTCTCTTGCAGGTACTTGGCGGCATTGGCCTTGCCTTGACCGATTTTGTTGCCCTGGTAGCTGTACCAGGCACCGGATTTTTCCACCAGGCCTTGGGACACACCCAGGTCGATGATCTCGCCGTTGCGGTAGATGCCCTTGCCGTAGAGGATCTGGAACTCGGCCTGACGGAACGGTGGCGAAACCTTGTTCTTGACGATCTTGACGCGGGTTTCGCTACCGACCACTTCGTCGCCTTCCTTGACCGCGCCGGTACGGCGGATGTCCAGGCGCACCGAGGCGTAGAACTTCAGGGCGTTACCACCAGTGGTGGTTTCCGGGCTGCCGAACATCACGCCGATCTTCATACGGATCTGGTTGATGAAGATGACCAGGCAGTTGGCGTTCTTGATGTTACCGGTGATCTTGCGCAGGGCCTGGGACATCAGGCGGGCCTGCAGGCCGACGTGCATGTCGCCCATCTCGCCTTCGATCTCGGCCTTCGGCACAAGGGCGGCCACGGAGTCGACGATAATCACGTCGACGGCGTTGGAGCGCACCAGCATGTCGGTGATTTCCAGGGCCTGTTCGCCGGTGTCCGGCTGCGAGACCAGCAGGTCGTCGACGTTGACGCCCAGCTTGCCGGCGTACTCAGGGTCGAGGGCGTGCTCGGCGTCGACGAAGGCGCAGGTGGCGCCGTTCTTCTGGGCTTCGGCGATGACCGACAGGGTCAGCGTGGTTTTACCCGAGGATTCCGGGCCGTAGATCTCGACGATACGGCCTTTCGGCAGGCCGCCGATGCCCAGGGCGATGTCCAGGCCCAGGGAACCGGTGGAAATGGCAGGGATGGCCTGGCGCTCGTGGTCACCCATGCGCATGACCGCACCCTTGCCGAATTGGCGTTCGATTTGACCCAGGGCCGCAGCCAAGGCGCGCTTCTTGTTGTCGTCCATTGAAATCCTCACGTGTTCGACGTGGCCCTGACGGCCGGAATAACTGTATAAGTAGCCAGTATTATTCCACAGCGATTCGTTTCCGCAAACCCCCGTCGGGCGATTTACTCCGCACCAAGCTGTAACAAGCCGTCTAACGCGGCGATCACCGTCTGTCGGCGCACCGCTTCGCGGTCGCCGTCGAAGTGGCGGCGCTCACTGCTTACATGGGTTCCGTCGGCCCAGGCCAGCCACACCGTGCCCACCGGCTTGGCCGGCGAACCGCCATCTGGCCCGGCCACGCCACTGACCGCCACCGCGAAGCGCGCCCCGCTGGCGGCCTGGGCGCCCCGCACCATGGCCTCGACCACTTCCTGGCTGACCGCCCCCACCTGGGCGAACAACGCCTCGGGGACGCCCAACTGGCGGGTTTTCTGGGCATTGGAATAGGTGACATAGCCGGCCTCGAACCAGGCCGAGCTGCCGGGGATGCGGGTGATCGCCTCGGCGATGCCGCCGCCGGTGCAGGATTCGGCGGTGCTCACCTGGGCGTTGAAGCGCCGCAGGTGTTCGCCCAGGCGGGTGGAGAGTACGGTGATCGGGTCCATGGCGGCTCCTCGTTTGCGACCGCCATACCCTACCATTCAAGCCAGACTCAGTCCTGGCTTGCCTTACGCCGACGGGCCAGGCGCAGCAATGGGTAATGCACCAGCACGACATAGCTGAAGACGAACGCGAATTCGAGCGCAAGCAACATCATGCTGGCAAAAAAGGGATACAAACCAGGGTGATTGCCCACCCAGCGAAACTTCGCACGATGGTGAGCGAAATCTGTGTAGCCGAAGTAGTTCTGGGCAAGTAGCACCCCAACCACCACCACCCAACCGACATGGAAAAATAACTGGCGGCGCAATGACAGCACCGGCAGTAGCTCCAAGGGACGTAGATGATGGCGGCATACCAGCAGCGCCAGGCCGATTGAACACAACGGTGCGGCGATCGCTACATAGTTGGCGACCGCCTTGGACATCAGCGCAAAATTGGACGACCAGACACCCACCAGCCCCAGCAGATGCTGGTCAAGCAGGCGATCCAAGACCAAGGCTTGCTCCTGACTCAGCGTCGGCACCCAACAGGCTAGCAGGAACACCGGCACCAGGCTCGAGACCGTGATCAGATACAACGGCCAGTGACTGGCCGTGTGTTTCGTATTCAACGTCACAACTCCTTGCACAGACAGGTTGCGAGGCACCGAGAGCAACATTGTGCGCGCTCGGTGCAAAGGTATCAGGGTGCTACTACGCCCGTGACCCACTGATTGATCTGGTCGACCTTCTCGGTATCGAAGTATGAGCTGGCAGCACCGATGAAGACGGCCGCCAAAACGGTTCCCGCCACTGCGCCAGCGGGGACGGAAACCAGAAAGCCCAGGGCGATGCCAGCCATGGCGCCCGCCAGACTGCCCGCCACCTTGCCGACGACAGCACTTTCCAGTTCCAGAAGAAAGGGTTTCCAGTCACCGGTCTTGAAACCGCTCACTGCCGAGTCAACCAGCCCGGCAGCCTGAATGACGCCACCGGTCACACCGAAGGCCTTGCCCAAACGCAGCATGTTATCGCCAAGCGTGGCCTTGTCCAGCGCCTCAAGTGCCTGGGCAACCGCCACCGAGTCCTTGGCGTTCAGCCGCAAGCCGGGGTTTTGCGACAGCTTTTCGAAGGCCTTCAAGGCCTCCTGGTAGCTGCCTATGCGCTTGCCCGCGATGCCCTTCTGCATGTCGTTGGCGGCCTGCGCCACCTGGTTGCCAAAGCGATTGGCGATTTCCTTGCCAATATCACTGGCGTAGGTGGCCGCTTCCTTGTAGGACTCTTTCTCCAGCGCATCGCGGCGCGCCTTCTCCAGGGCATCGAGCTTTTCGCGCAACTGCTCCTGCGCCTTCAAGTCGACATACAACGCCAGGGCTGCGGTATAAAGCGAAAGCTCGACATCCAGTGCCGCCGGCACATCGTAATCGTCCAGCTTGCGCAGTTCGTCGATCACTTCCTTGATGCTGCGGTCATCGAAACGACCGCCCTGCTCCGTGGCCAGTCGCCCACGGTTGAATGCGATCTGCTGGTCGCGAGTAGCCATCATCGACTTGATGATCCCAATGGAGCGCTCGGCTTTCTTCGAGTCCGGCAGCGCCGCAGTGCTACCCGCGGCGGCTTCGGCCGCAGCCAACTCGGCATTGAGGCTGGCCGGCAGGTTGCGCTCCTTTCTGAGGTAGCTGTCACTCAGTTCATTACGCATCTCGACGATCTGATAGGGCAACATGCCCCACATATCGACGCCCAGGTCATAGTAGGCATCCGGGCTTGGCCAACCCTGCCCCTCCAACACCGCTTCAAGCACTGTGCCGTTCATCAGCGCGGCAACGTTGAGTGCATGGTGGGAGGGTTCACCATTGACACCCAAAGGGATAGTGATGCCTCCCGTTGAACTTCCACCGCGTCCCCCTCCACCTGAGGACCCCGAAGGGGGAATGCCACGGTCCACGATGATGTTCTTTTCGCCCATTCTCTACTCCTTGAATTGGCTTGCTTGAAAAATGGCCGGCCCCACGAAAGTGAGGCCGGCCATGGAAAAAAGATAAGAAATGCAGATCAGTGCGACAGTGCACGCACATAAGCCTGGCACGCCCGCAGGGCGATCAGTCCACGGTCGCCTTCGTCGGTGATGGCGACAATTCGTCGAGCATGCGCCGGGTCAAGTCGGGCGCGTACGGGGCCATGATCCACGCCGCTGGCGCCGGCGGCGGCAGGCACTGGGGCACAGGCGGTGTCGCGCTCGACCAGGACCGACAGGCGCAGATCGGCAGTAGCAAGGCGGTCACGCAGGCGAGCCTGAGTCTGTTGGGCATTGGTCAGCTCCTGGAAATGCTTCGTTTCACTGTCATGCAGGCGTTGTTCGAGGTCCTGGCGCTGATCGCGTTCGGCGAGCAGCAGGCCGTGCAGCGCTTCGGCCTGGTCAAGGCGCTGCTGCACCAGCGCCTGTTCCTGCTCGGCCAGCTGACGTCCGAGGCGCCAGCCCTGCAGCTGCCAGGCCAGTGCCGCGGACAACGCCATCAGCCCGAGGCACAGCGCCAGTTGCAGGCGGCTCAGCACAGCACCTCCCGCGCCCGCGCCCACAGTTCGAGGCGTTCCGACAAGCCGTTCAGGCCGCCGTTGATATGCCGGGTAATGCGGTTGAATTCCCCCTGGTCGGCCAGGGCGTTGAGCCCGCGCGAGTGCCAGAACCAGGCCGCCGATTCGCAGGCCCAGCGCGGCTGCTCGAGCATCTGCGGTTGCGCCAGCAGGCGTTCGTCGCCGAACAGCGCACGGCTGCAGGCCTGGTAGTTGTTGCGTCCGGTCACCTGGATCAGGCCACGGCCGCAATAGCGCTGGCCATCGCCGTCGGCTTCGGGCGTATTGCCCAGGCGCAAGGCCAGGCTGCCGGTGTCGTAGCGGGCCAGATAGCGGTCGCCGCCCAGTTCCTTGACGTAGCGCAGCTGACCGGACTCATGGCCGACCTGGGCCAGGAACGCGGCAATGCGTTTGGGGTGGTCGATCTCCCAGTTGGCCATGGCCGTGTTCAGCGCCGGCAGGAAGGCGGCGACGCGTTGGCCGGCGAGCGGGTAGATCTGCTTGAGTTGCTGTTCAGTGAGCGGCATCGGTGCATTCTCCATTGCGGTCTGATCGAAAGGCGGCCGGTGCCGCCTGTGGCTCGCTCATGGGCGATGGCTCGAAGCGCGTGGCTTTCACAGGATTCAAGGTATGGCGAGCGCCGCACCTGATCTGGAGCTCGGAAACAGGGTGATGCGGCCGGCTGACAGCGACTATAGGGAGCGCCACCGCCGGCAGGCATCGGGAAACCCTCACCGCCCTGTCTCAGGCCTTGAGCGAACCCGCCCGCCGAGGCGCGGAACCCTTGGCCTTGGCCTTGCCCTGGCGGCCGCCGTTGCACTGCACGGTGGTGCGCCAGCCGCTGCTGGTGAACACCTGCTCGACCGACTCGATCAGGTAGTGCCCATCGAGCCCAGCCAGGAAGCCCTGGACATCGATGGCGCGCTCGGCGAACAGGTCGGTGCGCCCGGGCATGTCCAGGCGCACGCTGGCGGTGTCGCGGTTGAAGCTGGCCAGCCGGGCGCGGGCTGCCTGCTCCGCCGCCGCGCGGTTGGGGTACAAGTGGCGGTCGGTGTAGACCGGCTGCAGGCCGTCCGGCGCATCGTCATTGACCAGTTCCACCGCCTGCAGGCGCCCGCTGGCGCTGTCCTGGTGGCGGGTCCTGACGGCCTTGTGGGTACTCTTGTCAGCCAGGCGAAACTGCCACTGGCTGACGTCGCTGCGGGCAATACCGATCCCCCCCAGGGACTTGCCGCTGGCGCTCTGGCCACCCTGGCGCGGCAGCACCAGCAACTGGCCGTTGGCGAGCTTGGCGGTGCAGTCGTGCAGGCGCGCCAGGCGGGTGATGAAGTTGAAGTCCGACTCGCTGTACTGGTCGACCCTCGGCACCTGCACGGCCACCGGGCACACCGCCTGCCAGCCATTGCGGGCACCGATCTCGGCGACGATGCGCTGCAGCGTAGCGTTCTCCCAGCTGCCGCTGCGGATTGTCTTGCCGCTGCCGCGCAGGTCGCTGGCCTTGCCGCGGATCACCAGGGTGTCCGGCGGGCCGGACAGCTCGACCTCGTCCACGGTGTAGCGGCCCAGGCGGTTCAATGGCTGCCCGGCGTAACCCAGGTGCACTTCGAGCATTGCGCCCCTGGCTGGCAAGGCCAGGGCGCCGTCCCGCGCATCGAGGCGCAGTTCGAACTCATCGGACTCCAGGCCCGGCTTGTCGGTGGTGCGCAGCAGCAGCAAACGGTCGTTGATCAGGGTGGTAATATCGTTGCCATCGGCGGTGATACGAAATTGGGGTTGCACGATTGAGGCTCCAGATCAGTCCCATAGTTGCACGGTATCGCTCGTCGTCATCGGCAGTTCGGGCAACAGGATCCTCACCCCGGCGCGAAACGGCTGCGCCTCGTCCGCCAGCCCCTGGTTGGCATCCAGCACGGCCTCGACCGTACCGGCCAAGTGGCCGTAGTAGTGCTGGCAGAGCGTATCGAGCAGGTCGCCCTCAGACGTTGTGCAGGTCTTGGCCATAGCTCACGAACTCCAGTGAAAACCCTTGTTTGCGCGGAATGCCGCCGGCCAGCAGGACGCTCTGCTCCTCCTCGATGCTGGTCAGGCACCAGGTGCCGAGCACCTCGCCGTAACCGGTGGTCAACGACAGCGGCAGCAATTGGCGGCCGATGCTGCGCAGCGTCTGCAACTGGCCCAGACCGCCCTTGAACCCGGGGAAGATCGCGCCACGGATGTTGATGCTCTCCTCGCCCAGGCTGACCGCCTGCTGGGCGTTCGCGCGGCTCAGGCGCTCCTGCCCGGCCCAGCGAAAGCGCGTCTGCCGGCGTAACTGGTCGAAGGCGGCGGTGTCCAGATTGAAGTAGTACGGCGCCGCGCCCGCCTTGAGCGGTTGCAGCACCAGCAAGTGCGGGAACGGCTTGACCGCTTCGGCGGCCGGCGTCGCCTCGGGTGCGAAGCCCAGCGTCGACAGCACGCCATTGACGGTCGAGCGCACCTCCCCCACCACACGGCGAATCGCCGCACCGGCCTTGGCGGCATGGGCGGCGAAGCCGTCGATGCGATCACGCACCTGGCGCACCACCGCCACCGTCTGGTCATACTTGGCTAGCACCTTGGCAACCCGGGCCTGGGCGTTGGTGATTGCGCGCATGGTGCGCTGCAGCTTGGCCCCGATGATCGGGCCGACCACCGGCAAGCCTTCCAGCTCACCCACCGCGCCCTGTATATGGACGATCGCGTCGTTCATCGGATCGAGCATGGCGTCGGCACGCCGACGCCCTGCCTCTCCCGCCTTGACCAGGGCGTGCAGCGTGGCTTGCAGCTGCTCCAGATAGGTCATGGATCCTCCTTAAAGTGCGATATGTGGGGTGTCGGCCAACTGCGCGGAACGGGCCTGGCGCATGAGTTCCTCGAGCTGGCGACGGGCGATGGTCTCCAGTTGCGCAAGCGTGCCTGGGTCGTCGAGGCTATTGGTGACACTGACGGGCATGTTCGAGGTGAACGTGAACTGCTGGTTGTAGACGGCTGCCGGCGGTGTGGCAGCAGGTGTCGATGTAACGGCGGGCGGCCCCTGTGCAGGTGTCGCCTGACTGCTTATCGAGCGCACCACATCACCGGGTACGGCCTTCTGTTCGAGCGTGTCCTTGGGCGCAGCGGACGTAGCCCCGCCGGCCTTGGCTGCAGCATCCCCTTTGACCGGCTGATCCTTGCCGCCAAACCAGGTCTTGCCCAACCAACCGCCGAGCTGATCGCCCACCATCCCACCCAGTGCGGCACCGAAGGTGGTGCCGAGCACCGGCACGACAGAGCCGATGGCCCCGCCGACCAGCGTCCCGACCAACCCACCGACGGCGCTGCCGTAGCCTTCGGCTTTCTCGCCATCAGGCTTGTCGCTGGTGAAGGTTTCCAACCCTTGCCGCGTCGCTTTCAGCACCGCAGGCTTGGCCAGGACCTTCATCGCCGCGCCAACGCCCCTGGGTTCCGGTGCTGAGGCTGCATCGGGTGTAGGTTGAGCCGTTTGGGAAGCTTGCGCGCCCTCCTTGGCAGGTTCGCTTGCCGCGGCAATCTTGTTGCTTGCGGACTTCGCGCCCCCCGGATCACCCTCGGCAGCAGGCGTTGCGGATGACTCCACGTTTTTGGCGGCCGGTTTGGCAACCTCCTTGTCACCACCGAACCAGGTTTTACCGACCCAGCCACCGACCGCCTCACCCACCATGCCGCCGACCGTGGAGCCGACGACAGTTCCCAGGCCCGGCACGACCGAGCCCAAAGCACCACCAACCAGCGTGCCGACCAAACCACCTACAGCATTGCCGTAGCCTTCGGCCTTCTCGCTATCGGACTTGTCGCTGGTGAATGTCTCAAGGCCTTTACCCACGGCTCCAAGTACCGCTGGCTTGCCGAGCGATTTAACGGCACCGCCCATCTTGGCGAGCATTCCCTTGGGAGCGTCGGCTGCTGCTGAGGACGGCGTGACTGGCGTTGAAGTGGGTGCTGCTGGTGGCTTATCCGCCACGGCCTTCAGCAAACCGCTAGCGGGTGCTTGCATGGGTGCAGCTACCAGAGGGACCTGTGCACCAGACCCGGTTGCATCACCCAGAGCCAACAAGCGTTGGCCCGCAAGTGTAGCGCCGGCCCCGAGCTCGCCAAAGGCGCTGCCCAAGGCCGGTAGCGTGCCTGCGTCAACCTGTGCCTCGAACAGGCTGACCGAGGGCCCGGCCAACTGGAGCGGCGATGCAGTCGTGGCAGAATTATCCGCAGACGCCTCAGGCTTGCTGCCCTTGTCGTCACTGCTGTCGGTGAAGAAGTCGTACAGCCCCTCGCCAGCGCGACCGCCAAGCTTCTCGCCCAGGTAGGCACCAAACAGGCTGCCGTACTCCTCACCACGCTTGCCGCCGCTCGCACCGCCCTTCGCCGCCCCAAGGGCCGCGCCAAGGAGGTTGCCGGCAAGCTCGCCGATGGCAGCACCGACACCCTTGGACTTCGCCCGGCCATCCTCACCGGTCACCATTGCCTCGGTGCCCTTCAGCAGCGCTGTAACAGCGCCCATCTCGGTCTTGCTATTGACCGCCTTGACGGCCCGCTGCCGCTCTTCAGGAGACAGACGGCGACTGGCCTTGTATGCCGCAATCCCCCCTGCGGCAAGCCCACCCAGGCTTGCCATGACGATTCTGGTTTTCTCGCCGGCACTACGGGGCGTGGATGTGGTTTTGGCCGGTGTCGTCGGATTGACCGGCGTCCCAACCGTTGTCTTGCCGTTCGCCGCCGGCAGCAGCAAGGGTGGGTGCCAGACGCTGCGAGCGGGCAACGGTTTGAGTCGCGGCAACCCTGCGATCACCTGCCCGAGGCGAACGTAAGCCTGCTGCAGATCAGCGACACGATCGCCTTCATCGCGCAAGCGCTCGACCTGCGTGTAATGACTTCCTGCCTGTTCACCGGCCAGCCTCCTGCCGACCTGCCCCGCCTTGTCCAGCTCCAACCCCAGACGGATCACCTCTGCGATGAGGCGTCCCAGGCGGGTGCCATCCGCCTCCATGCGCAAGTGTCCGATGCGCTGACGGAGCTTATCGAACGCGGCGCCCAACGGCCTGTCGGCGCTGACGCCGAGCCCGAGGGTGAACACCTGTGTGTTCGCCATGGGTTCCTCCTTGTCATTCCGCCAACCACCAGACCATGTCGCTGTACGACATGGTCATGATTTCGCTGGCGGAAAAGTTCAGCTCCTTGGCCAGCCGCCTGGCGGCGGCCTTCTGCCGGGCAGGGTCAAACCTCGTCGTCCTGCACCAGGCGAAAATAGCCAGTCTGCAGGCGGCTGTAGTCCTTCAGGGCCAGGCCCTCGAGGTCCTTGACGCCAACCTCGGCGAGCGAGGCGAACAGGTTCAGTTCGCGCTGCTCGTCATCGCCCACGCCACCGGCCTGGGCATTGCGGATGTCGCGCACGGTCGGTGCGCGCAACGACAGGCTGTCAACCTGCACACCGTTGGCCTCGCTGGGGCGCGACAGGCGCACGGTCACGCGCTCGGCGTCGACGGTCAGCCATTGCGGCAGTTTTTTCGCTTGAGCCATCGAGCGTTCTCCTTAAAGACCCAGGGCGGCGCGCTGGGCGGCCAGTTGGTCGACGCCGTCGATCACCCGCTTCATGCCCAGGGCGTCGATTTCGTAGACCAGGCGGCCATCGACTTCCAGCTTGTAGTAGGTGACGGCGACGTTGTGCTTGATCTCGGCCTTGTCGCCGGACTTCCAGTCACCCATGTCGATCTCTTTCAGCGAACCGCGCAGGGTGACGATGACCGGGTTGATCTTGCCCTTCAGGCCCTTGAAGGCGCCGCGGAAGGTGCCGTTGAAGGCGGTGCCGTCGGCCAGGCCGAAGAACTTCAGCGACTCGCGGCGCACGCCGGTGGTGGTGAAGGCGGCCTCCTGCTTCTCCATGCCCTGGTCCATCTCGACCGGCATGTCCATGCCGCCGGGGCGGTGCTCTTCCATCTTCAGGGTGAGCTTGGGGAGGGTCAGGCTGGGCACGTCGCCCTGGAAGCTGACGCCATCGACGAACAGGTTCAGGTTGGCCAGTGTTTCGGGAATCATTGCCATGTGGATGCGCTCCTTAAGCGGCGGAATCGAGGACTTCGGTCAGCCACTGGTTGGTGACTTCGACGCGGAAATTGGGGTTTTCGGCAGGCGGCACATCGGTGAAGCGGATGTTCCAGTACACCTTGCCCTGCTCCAGTTGGCTGGCGGTGTTCAGTTCCGGATCGGCGAAGACCTCGAAGTTGATGATCGCGCCCTGGTTCTTCAGGTCGCGCATGAAGGCCTGCAGGCCTTCGGTGACGTCCTTGACGTAGGTGGCGGTGATGGAGCGGTCGACGGCCCACTTGTGGCCGTAGAGGATCGCGTCCATGACAATGTCCATGGTCCGTACGCGGGTGACGAAAGCCCATTTCGGGTCGCTCGACAGGGTGCGGTTGCCCCACAGGCGGAAGCCGTCGTCGCGGATGATGGTGGCGATGTTGGCGTTGTTCAGCAGGTTGGCGCGGCAGGTGTCGTCGCCGTCGAGGAACTCCACGGCGCGGGTGGTGCCGGTGATGCCGACGAACTCCTTGTTCGAAGGCGAAGCCCAGAAGCCGTACTCGCGGTCGGTGAAGGCGAACAGGCCGGCGACCCAGGCCGACCCCGGCGCGTCGACGGTGGCCTCTTCGGCGTTGTCCCAGTAGCGCACGCCCGGATCGACCAGGAAGGCGCGCTTGGCGCCGAAGTTCTTGGCGTAGGCGATGGCCGCTTCATCGGTGGTGTTGGGGCCGTCGATGATGGCGATGGCGCGCAGCTTGTCGGCCAGGGCCACCAGGGCGGTGCCGACGGCCTGGGTGGCGCTGTGCTTGGGGGTGACCAGCAGGCGCGGCTGGGCGTTGAAGCGGCTCTTGCCGTCGAGCAGCGCCTGCAGGCCGGTGCGCTTGCCGTCGGCCAGCACGTTGCCGATGATCGCCGAGGTCTGCTCGGCGGCATCTTCGAGCTTGGCCACGCCGCAGGCGACGATGACCGCCTTGGCGCGGCTGTAGATGGCGCGGCAGGCCTTGGTGATCGCCGCGTCCTGGCCGAACGCCGCGACCGCTTCGCGCTCGCTGGTGATCAGGATAAGGTCATTGGCCTTGGCGGTGACGCCCGGGCCTTCGGTGAAGGTGTCGACCAGGCCGATGATCGAGGACGACGGCAGCGCGATGCTGCGGGCGCCGGTGTCGACGTTGGTCACGGTGACGCCGTGGAAGAATCCACTCATAAAATCTCCAGATATGAAAAGGCCTCGCATCGCGAGGCCTGAATAGGTGTCGTCGGCGAGTACCGAAACGCACACAAAGAAAAGCCCCGACAATGCGGGGCGTTATTCAGTCAGTTCAACGAGCCACGGCGGCGCTGCGGGACGATCAGTCACGACAGGGAACGCATCGGCCGCCGGCCAGTCACGCAGCGCTTGGCGATAGACCAGCAGCGCAGTGTACTGCTCATCAGATAGCGTCGGTGTCAGCCCCAGTTCCATCTCATCGCGGTGGCGCGTGACTACCCACTCATGGCAGTTCAGCTCAGCAGTGCGCCAACGCCGTCCAATTTCCCGTACAGCATCCTCCGTCAGCACAGGGTCAACGATTGTCGGGACGCCGCCTTCGCCTGGGACCAGCACCTGACCGGTGGCCTCTGCACGTAACAGTTCCCCATGACGCTCAGCACTGATTGACGCCCCTCCGTTGTCATCCAGTGAAAAGCTAAACCGCCTGTCGTACTCAACCCATTTTGCCCACATTTCCATGATTCCCTCCCTTAGAAACCAACCGCAATCCAGCGGACCTGTGCAACCAGCGACGTCGTGCTGACGATATCCTCGCGCCGGGACTGGAAGCCTGTCGTCGTAAGCAATCGGCTTTGCGAAACGATCGTTGATTGAGCCAACGCCCCATCGTGAGTGAGGATACTGGCTAGGCCCGGAACAACACTGAACTCAAGTGGGAAAGTGACCGTCGTTTCCGCGTCTGCGCTACTGGCTGTGTGGACGCCCCACTGAACCATGAACCCACCTAACCAGGTAGGAAACTTGATCGCATTACTGCCACCGCTACCAGCCTTGATGAAGGTGAAGCCGAGCCGCATCTTCGCAGGCGTGACGACGTTGACATCAGTGCTGCCGGTGTCTACCTCAACTTGACTCGCAACTGCTCCAAACAGCAACGGATTGCCGTTCCACTTCAGTCTGCCCACCGAGTCCATGATGAGTTTCCCAGCGACTCGCCCAAACCAATGAAAGCCGAGTCCAGGCGCGAAAATCTCTCGATCATCGGCCCCGCCGGCCTCATTTGCTTCCCGGAGCACAAGGGCGCTCGAATCATAAGATGCACCGGGGAATGGCGAGGCCAGGACCGGCTGTTGCCGAGTAACGGCACCACCACCAGCTACCAGACGGTTGGCCAGCTCGACCTGAACAAACCCCGTGGTGGCAAGCTGAGCTGTGTTTGTACCTTTCGGGGCCGTCGGGGCTGTCGGCGTACCACCGAATGCAGGCCCAACCAGCGGGGCCAGCTCGACAGGAAGCCGCCAAGTGCCGTCGCCATTGCTGCCACGGCCCCAAAAGCGATCGGTGTATGGAATGTTTGCCAGCTCGAAACCGCGATTACCCGCATAGGTAGTACGCTGCACGAATGCATAGGCCCCATAAGGCGAGAAATCGGCGGGGTAATAGTAATGCCCCGACGCCAAGGTCGGCAGTTGGCCAGAATTACCAACAGCACCGGTGTTTGTCGCCCCCAGCCCATAGGCGTTCAACGTATCTCGAACGTGCTTTGTTGTAGCGATTTGGGCTGTGCTAGTGCCAACGTTTG
The DNA here is from genome assembly GCF_057480795.1 of Pseudomonas sp. P110(2024). NCBI lineage: Bacteria > Pseudomonadati > Pseudomonadota > Gammaproteobacteria > Pseudomonadales > Pseudomonadaceae > Pseudomonas > Pseudomonas sp. P110(2024). Next base: position 78,825 of record NZ_JBLIYT010000010.1, on the reverse strand, counting down.
CATTGGGAGCGATCGGCGTACCGGTTAGCGCCGGACTGATAAAATCGGTCTGGTCGAGAAAGGTATTCGAACTGCCGGTGAAAACATTCGAGACCCTGCCCTGCGTAATCTCAACACCCTCCCCTACACTCATTTTCACCATGAGTTTGAACGCGCCAGAGGTGGCATTGCGGAGCGTATAACGCCTCATTACTCTTGGCAGGATGATCGTACGGTCTCCGGTCAAAGCGCCCACCAAATAGATGATCCCTTTGCTCGCCTGATCGTCGGCCAAGATGAAATCGCCTGCACCAGCCACGTCCACCGAAACTGAGCCGTGCAACGCAGAATACACAAAGTCCGTGGTCGCCAGGTTCTGGCTGGCATCCAGTGGGCCAGGCGACGGCGCCTTGGGCGTACCAGTAAATACCGGGCTTTCCAGCGGTGCTTTCTTCGCCAGCTCCTTGAGCACCGTGGCGGAGAAATTCGGATCGTTGCCCAGCGCGGCTGCCAGTTCCTTCAGCGTGTCGAGGGCGCCCGGTGCGGAGTCGACCAGCCCCAGTATCTCACCCAAGACAAAGGCGGTAGTGGCCACCTGAGTAGTGTTGGTGCCCTTGGTAGGGGTAGGGGCAGTCGGGACGCCGGACAATGCAGGGCTCGCAAGCGGCGCTTTGAGCGCCAGTGCAGTGTCCACCTGGCCCTTGGTATAGACATCCGTCAATCCGTATCCAGCTGCCGTGGTCGGGTTGGACGCGGCATTCACTCGCCCATACTTGTCTACCGTGACACTACGGTAGGTTCCAGCCGTCACTCCGCTACGGCCAAAAGCCATTTCATAATCCTGGGCACTGACACCCAGGTTGATCGGTCCATCGCTGACCAACTGCCAGGCACTATCAGCGTTGGCCGCGCCCTTCTCGACCAGCACCAGCAGGCCAGGCGTGACCTTGGCATCGCTGTCGGCATCACTGCAGCGAGTCCATGCGCCTGCGGCCACTAGGTAGAGACCATTGTCCTTGGCCGCCGCCTGATCCTTGACCAACACCCGGGTGCCCGCCTGCAATGCAACCCCATCGATGGTTTGCAGTCCACTCAAGGTAATGGCGGCAGTGGTCGCCACCTGCACCGAATGCTTGAAATCCTGCCGCGCCAGTTCCTCGGTGACCCACTCGCGAGTGGCCAGCACCACCGCCGGATCGATCTTCAACTGCACATTACTGGCACTGCTGACGATCAGGTTCATGCGCACCACCTGGGTGCGCCCCGAGCCCTGGCTGAGCAACGGTTTATAGGTCGGCGCGCAGTTGGCCACGGCGACCATGTCGCCATCGGCGTCGTACAGCGCGATCTCGCGGATCCACTTGCCGCCGACATCCGCCGGGATGACCTGCTCGGCGACGATGATCGCGCTGTTCTTGTCGTCCACCTTCAGCTGGTTCAGCGGCGCCCGGCGCCATTCGTTGATCAGACTGGTCTGGGTGGCGTTGGGGGTGGGGTCGGTGCCGTTGGCGTCGCCCACGCCCATCTGGGTGATTTTCCACGGGATGCCCAAGGCATCCGCGTTGGCCTGTTTCGCCGCGCCCACGTTGGTGAGGATGGCGTAGAACTGGGAATTCTGGTCAACCATGTGCAATGTCCAAGGTATCGATTGTGTGTTCCCGGCCGCCACGCCCCATGGCGCCACTGACGATCAGGTCAGGAGGTGCCGGCGGGTAGACGTCGAGTTCGTCGCCGTCCTGCAGCGCGCAGCCGAAATAGAGACCGCCACGGCTTTCGAGACTGATCGCCAGACCGGTCATGTGGCGGCTGACCGGCCGGGCGTCGTCGATCAGCGACGACAGTTCGTTGTAGGTTTCCTCGCTGATGCCGGTGTCGGTCACCCCGACCTTCAGGGCAAAGGTCCCCGGTACGCCGGCAGGCTGGGTCTGCCACCATTCCTGCACCTCGATGAGGTAGCCGAATGGCTCGACCACCCGCCGGAGAGCGCCGAGGGTGCCCTTGTGGGCGTGGACGAAGAACGCCGAGCGGATCACCGAGCGCTTGATCGCCTCGCTCCAGCTGTCGTCCCAGCGGTCCACCGACCAGGCCCAGGCCAGCTGGTAGAGCAGGTGCGCCGGGCAGGTGTCGGGGTTGTAGAGGGTGCGCAACGTGACCTTGAGGTCCTCGTCGGCCGCCACCTCGATGGCCCGCTCCAGCGGCGTGCGGTTGAGCGGCAGAAGGCTCTGCATATCAACCTCCCCGCCGCAGTTCGATGCCGGTGCACCAGGCGGCCTGGGCCTTGCTCGGGCGAATGTCGCTCCAACCGACCAGCTCGACACGGCTTACGCCATCAATGTGCAACTGCGCGTCGATCCCGGAGCGGGCGACCTCGACGCCAAGGCGTCGACGCGGATTGACCCAGGCCTGGAGACGGCGCCGGCATTCGCTGAGGATCGCCTCGAACTCCGGGCCGTTGTCGGCCATGTGCAGCACTGCCTCGACGCGGTACGGCAGCACCTCGGCGCTGCGCACATTGACCCGGTCGGCGACCGGGCGAATATCGTCGTCGTTGAGGTAGGCGTTTACCTGCGCCAGCAGCTCGGGGCTGGCCACGCCGTCGTTGTCCAGGCTAAGCACAGTAACGTCCACCACCGCCGGCGACGGGCTTTCGGCGGTCGCGTCGGCGACCCGCCCCGAAGCGTTGCGGGCATGGAGGATGTAGCTGTTACGCGGACCGGCGGTGGTCAGGCCTTCGTAGACCAGTTGCACCCGTTCGCGCAGGGCGTCGTCTGATTCGAGCACGGCCTCGGTCGGTGGAATCGTGCCCGGGTCCGCCGCCTGGATCACCAGGCGTTGCAGGCTGACGTTGGCCGCCAGCTGATCCAGATCGCTGCCCTGGGCATAGGCCAGTAGCAGCGCCTTGGCCGCGTCATTGATCCGTGCCCGGTTGAGCAGTTTGCGGTACGCGCCGACCTCGAGCAGCTTGGTCACAGGGTCGCTTTCAAGATTGGCGGTCCAGCCGTCGCCCAGCTGGGCACGGAAGCTGGCCAAGTCCTCCTGGTACAGCGCCTCGAAATCGAGGTCTTCAAGCAGTTGCGGAGCGGGCAGTTTCGACAGGTCGACCTGGCTCATACCGTCACCTCCACCAGGGCGTCATCCCCCAGGTAACGACCGCTCAAGGCCAGGCTGACCTGGCCATCGAGCACCGCGACGACCTTGACCCGCTCCAGCTTCAGCCGCGGCTCCCAGCGCCCCAGGGCCCTGGCCACCTCGGCCTGCACCGCACTCTTCCAGCCTTCGTTGACCGGCAGGTCGACGTAACGGCGCAGCTGGCTGCCGTACTCCGGACGCATTCGCCGGCTGCCCAACGGCGTGGTGAGAATGTCCTCGATGGATTGACGCAGGTGGGCCACGCCCGACAGGGGCTGGCCGGTGCGGCGGTCCATGCCGATCATGGGGCACCTCCTGGAATTGAGGCTCCAGGTAGCCTGTTCGGATAGCGCATGGTTATCACCTGGCAGGCAGGAAAGGGTTGCCCGGACAAGCCGGACAGCCGTTTCAGGAGACGAAGTCGTAGGTCAGGGCGATGGCCGCCGTGGCGTTGTTGGCGACGGTCCACAGGCCGTAACCCGCCGGGATGAACAGCTGATAAGGCAGGGTGTACTGCGAATCAATGCCGCCGTTGATCCCGCCCATGATGGCGTGGACGCTCATGTCACCGAGGTAGGCCGGCGCCTTCGGGCCGGTGTACAGGTTGAGGATGCCGCCGCCGGTGCACAGGGTGGCAGTGCGCAGGTACACGCCATCCTTGTTATCCGCGGCGCTGAAGACCTGGCTGACGGCGGTTGGGTGGGCGTTGAAGAAATGCTTGCCGACTTTTACTGCTTCCATGTTGCTTTACCTTTTGAGTCGAAATGATGGGTCGCGGCACATGCCGCGCTCATGTCGCTCAATGGCGATCTTGCTGGGCTCAAGGCCTTAGGCTCTGTACGAAATGTATCTGCACTCGCCCATACTGCGTTGAAACGGGGCTCGGAATGCTCATGTACTCCAGTACAGTCGGGCGCGACCCCGGCCGTTCCGCCCCCCGTTTCGCCTTGTCTGGCCTTCGCGCAGACACATTTCGTACAGGCCTTGGTTCAGTGCTTGTGGTTGGCGGTGTTGCCGGCCGTGTCGATGATCCGGCCACCGCCGTTGATGTCGCCGCTGACCGTCAGCGGGCCGTTGATGGCAACCTTGCCGGTCAGGGTGATCGACGCGGCGTCGAGAGTGATGGCGTTGTCGCTGACCACCAGGGTGCTGGCGCCGACCTTGACCGTGGCCTGGCCGCTGGGCAGCTGGATGTCATAGCGTTTGGCCTGCCAGTCGTAGGCCAGTGAGCCGCCATCGTCGAAGCGCCAGACCTCGACATGGTCGCGGTTGTCCGGCGCCGTCCCGGCATTGCCGTACAACCCCGCGACGAAGGTGCCCAAGGCCGGTTCGCCGCTGGGGCTGATCAACACGCCCTGCTCGTCCAGGCTCGGTGCCCGCCAATGGCGGGCCTTGCCGGCAGCCTGGGCATGCCAGCGCACCCAGGCGCTGGTCCAGCCGCCGCCGTCGGACACCCGTACCCGGGCCGCGGCCAGGTCCACCGCCACTACCCGGCAGGGAATCACCAGGCTGGCCAGCATGCGATCGTGCATTGCGCTGGCGTAGCTCATGCCAGGTCCTCCGGTGACAGGTACTTGTCCTGGTTGCCGGGCCCGGTGTCCGGCGCGAAGCCCAGCATCAGGCTGCCCGCCGGCTGGTCGGGCCAGGGCCACTGGACACTGCCCAGCAGGACCGGTTGCTCCCATTGCACCCGCCAGGAAGTGCCCTCGGCTTCGGCGAGGATGTCCCGTGCGCCCTCGACGTAATCAAGCCCCCAGGACTGCTGGCGCAGCACATCGATCAGCTGCGCCGCCAGCACGCCGGCCTGCGTCCGTGCCTGCGCGGGGGTGCCCTGGGCGGTGACGCGGGCCTCGAAAGTCGCCATCAGCAATGAGCGACCGTCACGCAGCGCCTCGTCGCCACGCATGCGCAACACGCCATGGACCAAGGCCGGCAAGGCTGGTTCGAGCGTGACGTCGCCCTCCGTGGCGACCGTGGCGAAGGCCGGCAACGTCGCCCGCAGAGTGGAGGTGACGGCCGCGTACAACTGGGCCAGTTCGCTCATGCTTGTGCTCCTTGAACGCTCGGTTCGACGAAGGCCGGGCCCGTGAAGGCCCGGCGCCCGACTCAGAAGTGCCAGGTCCAGATGTCGATCGGCTTCTGGTCAGGGTTGATCTTGCGGATATGGCGATAGGTCGGCTGGAAGCCGAAGCGCGCCCATACCGGTTTCTCGTCGAGGATGGCGATGCTGCCGTTGGCCTGCAGGCGCAGCACAGCGCTGGCATGGCCGCCGGTATGCGAGTGCCACAGCACCGCATTGCCGGCACCGTAGACCACCAGGTTGCCGTCACCCTGGAACACCGCGCGCACGGCGCCCTTGCCTTGAGTGCCGGCGTTCCAGGTGGCCGCGCCGTTCGGGCCATAGGCCACGAGATTACCGTCACCCTGGAACACCAGCTTGCTGGCGCCCGCGCCGTACACCACGCCCTGTATCAGCTCGGAGCCAGGTGCCAGCAGCAGCGAGTCGATCGCGCCAGGCACCAGCGGGATGGCCGGCGTGCCGTTCCACAGCGCCAGCGAGTCGACCAGCACGATATTGCCGTCGTCTTGCAGCACCAGGTGGGTACGGTTCCACTGGTCGTTGCTGGTGAAGGTGCTGTTGTCAGTCAGCCACACCCGGCGTCGCGAGTAGTCGTCGAGGAACGCGCCGTACTGAACGTAGAAGGCCAGCGGGGCCTTCTTGTTGCGCAAGGGAATAGTCGAGCTGAAAGGTTGCTGTTCATTGGCGACCCAGACGGTGGCGCCGTTGTCCTGGATCACCAAATTGCCATCGCCCTGCAGCAGCAGCTTGAAGCGCTGATTGGGCGACAGCAGGTACTGGCCCGCCGACAGGGTCTGGTAAGCGGGCAGCACCGAAGTGCCGACGCCGTTGAAAGGAATGCGGGTACGACCTGCCATGGTGTTTCTCCTACTGGATCGATTGAAGGGGAGCTGGACTCTGCGGCCCGTCCTGATCGCTCGTCGGCACGTTGTCGAGGCCCGTGGCCTTCATGTGGTTCAAGGTCGCGCAACGCGAGCACTTGATCTGGACCACCGCCGCCCCGCCGATGCGGGCCAGCAAGCGGTTGCATTTACCGCAGCGAAATTCGTTGAACATTCGCTTTTCTTCCTTGTTGCCACGTTCATTCTTCGTCCTGGCGTACAGCCGCGGGCTGTTCGTCCAACCCCAGCCGCCGAGCGGCCCAGCGCTCGTAAAGGCCGATGGCCACGTCGGCGCCGGCCATGGCGGTAAGGCAGCCAAAAGCGCTGGCACTCCAGATCGACATGCCGCTGGCGTACAGCAGCATGACCGTCGACACCCCGCAGACCATGCAGGCCCCCGAGCGCAGCGCCAGCCGCCTGAGCAGCCCCCAGCCGCGGGCGCCGGCCTTGTCGGCGCGCCACATCTCGCCGGAAAGTCCGCCCAGCAATGCCAGGAGGATCACCAGCCAGAGCGGCATCTCCAGCAACGTCTGTTGCTCGTTCGTCACGTTCCTGTCTCCTGTGTGTTTGCCCGCCGGCGACAGGCCGGCGGATCGTGATTGGCTTGACTCGGCATTCCAAAAAGCCCGCTATGCAGGCTTTTCAGTAATGCGCGGTGTAACCGTCGGCCACGACTGGTGACGCCGTACGGTTGCGCTTCAAATTGGTGACTCCGACCGCGGCCGCCTGCCCGCCGGATAACTGATCGTGGTGCTTTACGCTGCACACCCGGGCCAGTTGCCAACCCTCTGAACAGTCGAGGCCTGTTCATCGCTGCCTGTATCTCAACCGGTTTGCGTCCGGCTTGGGATACATATTATGCATTCATGCATATGCAGTCAATGCACAAACTCAAATTTTTATGCATCAGCTTTTGCTCCTATGCATGGAGGCCTGATCCGACGTGGATGTAGGGGGGTTCTGAGGACGAAAAAAAACCCGCCGAGGCGGGTTTCTATCGAGGCGCGGGGATCAACGGGCGTACATGCCCCACCAGAAAACGTGACCGAGGAGGCTGATCTGTTCTTCCTGCATCTGCTGGAAGCTGTAGTCCTCGTCGGGGTGCTCATCGCGGTTGAAGCTGCGCAGGCGGATGCCGGTGGGCAGGCGGTACACTTGTTTCACCCGCAGCTGGCCATTGTGGTTGATGGCATAAAGGTCACCGTCGATGATGTCGCCGATGGTGCTTTTACCGGTATTGACCCCGACCGTGGCGCCATCGCGCAGCACCGGCAGCATGCTGTTGCCACGTACCGTCACGCACTTGGCGTTGTCGAACTGCACGCCATTGTGGCGCAGGCTGCGTTTGCCGAAGCGCAAGCGAGCGTTCTCGCTTTCCTCGATGACGAATCTTCCTGATCCTGCTGCCAACTCGACCTCACGAAGAAAAGGAACGGAGACCTCGTCGTCCTCGACGGGGGTTTCATCGTCCCACAGGCTGATATCGCTCAGGGCCGCGTGGCCCTGGGCGAGCGGGGCCGCGTCACGAGACTCGCCGAGTTCGACACGGCCGCGCAACTGGTCAGTGCTCACGCCGAAGTACTCGGCGATCTTCGAGACGTGCTTGTCCGAAGGATCGACGATCTTCTCGCTGAGGATCCGCGACAGGGTGGATTGAGGCACGCCCGTGCGCCGATGCAGCTCTGTAGGGGACAGGCCGTGGCGGGCGAGCAGTTCTCTGAGTACGGAGGCTACGTTGCGTTTTTGCATAATGCGCATAATGCAACCGCGGAAGCGAAAATGCAATGGGCCCTGCAACAGGCAACCTGCGCAGATTTGCCCCATCCCATCCGACCTGCGTCGACCGGAAAAAGCCTGTACCATTAGCGGTTTCGAAATTTGCCACCAGACCACCCGCTGTAAGGCCCTGAATGTCTGATCTCTCCGCACACACCCCGATTGTGCTGGAGTATTGACGAGAAAATGCACCCAAGCCCTACACATAAAGGGCTTGGGCGCTTTTTTGTACCGGTGGACGAAACGCCCAAAAGGCATAGAGGGGCATAGAATGGCGCTCGGTTTGCCCCAATGTGCCGCCAAGGCTGACCACTCCAGGGGTGCAATTTCGTATCCTGAGGGTGCCCCTATGACTCTAAATCTATACTCAAACGTTAATCCCGCCCTGCTATACCGCTCGTCCCCTGACCGAAAAAAAACCACAAGCTGACACAAGTGGCACCTTGTACAGTACCGAAGAACGCCCTATCATCAACCTACGCCAATGACGCACAGCAGGGACTGCATGATCTTCATCGAAACCCCAGTTTTCACCTCCGATCTGAAGGAGCATCTGGATGATGAAGAATACCGAGCTTTGCAGGCCTATCTGGCCGAGCACCCGGAAGCTGGTTCTCTCTTAGAGGATACCGGCGGGCTCAGAAAGATCCGCTGGGCGGCCAAGGGCAAAGGCAAGAGTGGGGGTGTACGAGTGATCTATTATCATGTCACTGCAGCCCACCAGATCCGAATGATTCTGATCTATCGCAAGGGAATCATGGATACCTTGACAAATAGTCAGAAAGCGCAGCTTCGCGCACTCAACAAAGGGTGGAAATAATGGAAAAGAATCTCTTCGATCGTCTTGTGGAAAGCATGACTCAGATGGACGAGATCGATCGCGGTGAGCGTCAGCCATCGCGTGAATTCCACGTAGACGCGGTTCAAGTCAAAAAAATACGTCAAGCCACTGGTCTTTCTCAGGCTACGTTCGCCAAACGTATCGACGTCGCAGTAGGGACGCTACGGAATTGGGAACAGGGTCGTCGGGAACCTGAAGGCCCAGCTCGGGCATTGCTTCGAGCGATTAACAATGATCCTGAGCATGTACTTGCTGCATTGGCCTAAGTACTCGAAAGCCCGCAGTAGCGGGCTTTTTTATGCTCGCAGTTCCGGCAAGCTGCTCACCTCTCCCACGTTAAAATAAGCCTCCCAACGCCGCTGGCTTCCAGTTGGTAATTATCAATTCGCCGCTGAGCTCCGCCTTCCCTTCTCGTTGGTTACCGTTGCTGTAGCGAATGATCAGAGTCTCGAAGTGGAACCCATCAAACACCGCCCGAATGTCCGGGTGATCGTTGATGCTGACCATAACCTTCCCTTTGCAGCGCCGCATGAAATCGGCTATTCGCTCGTATTCCGCAAACGGAAAGTTATTCCCATACCCAGCGGTCTGCCAATACGGCGGGTCCATGTAGAAGAACGTGTGCGCTCGATCGTAGCGCTCGGCACAGTCGAGCCAGGACAGATTTTCCACATATGTTCCGGCAAGGCGTTGCCATGCCGCAGATAGGTTCTCCTCGATACGCAGCAGGTTGATGGCTGGCCCCGTGGTGGCGGTACCGAACGTCTGCCCGGTGACCTTGCCGCCGAAGGCGTGCTGCTGCAGGTAGAAGAAACGGGCGGCACGCTGGATATCGGTCAGCGTCTCGGGACGGGTCATCTTCTGCCATTCGAAAATCTGCCGCGAGCTGAGCGCCCACTTGAACTGGCGAACGAACTCCTCAAGGTGGTTCTGTACTACCCGGTAGAGCGTCACCAGGTCGCCGTTGAGGTCGTTGAGCACCTCGACCGGAGCAGCTTGGGGACGCATGAAGAACAACGCGGCGCCGCCGGCGAAGACTTCGACATAGCATTCGTGAGGGGGAAATAGAGGGATCAAGCGGTCGGCCAGGCGGCGCTTGCCGCCCATCCAGGGAATGATTGGAGAGGTCATAGATTGCAAGTCTTTACTGTATGGATAAACAGGTGATAGGCTCGCCGCGCTTTGTGCACAAGGCAGGGGCCACGGCTGGACTTGCAGGAAGGGTCTGCGGGTTCGGCGGGCCGGGCTGGGTGTTGACGCACCCACCCCGGCTCGCTCCTTTCATAACTTTTTAAGAAAAATGGATATTTTCATGAGCGCTAAAGAGTTCGCTAGACAACTAAAGGCCGAAATCGACGGATTCGCGGCTCAGGGTCAAGACTCCATCAGCATCGAAACTCTTACCTCTGGCTTGAATAAGTTCATTGACGCACCAGAGGTAGAAAGCGAAGCCATTTTAGTAGAGCGCCTTAAAGCACACCTCCAAACCAATTTAGATATAGAAAAATACAACCACTCATCCGACTTGGAAATGTTTAAGTCCGTTATACAAACAGGGCAGAATGCGCTTAAAGCTTTTGTGCTACTAAACGGAGGTGCTGCCGTTGCACTACTGGCATTTATCGGAAAGCTAGCCGACGCCAGTCGTTCACACATCCCTTTGTTTGCCTTACCTCTTACAATTTTTGTCATTGGCGCTTTCTTCTCGGCGATTTCATCAGGGCTCACCTACCTGACACAAATGCTATACACAGAGAATAGAACATGGCTAAAGCGCGTTGGAATTACGCTGCACGTGGTGACTATAGTTTTAGGCGTAGCATCACTTGGTATGTTTGGATACGGTACACAGCGTGCCTATGAGGCATTCATCGCCCTAGGGAGTTAATACTGAGTTTACGTAAGCTTGGCAGGCCTTCAGCGCGATCAGTCCTTGGTCGCCCTCATTCGTGATGGCGATAATTCGCCCAGCATGCGCTGGGTCAAGTCGGACGCGTACGGGACCATGATCCAAGCCGCCGGAGGTGGAGGTGGCAGGCATCCCTTTCGTCTTCTCCACCGTCGCACTAAGCATCAACGAGAACTTGGTCTGGCTCATCGAGTGCTCTTTGTTCTGCGAACACCACTCCAGGAACATCGCGTAGACATCGGAAGTCAGGCAGGCGCCCCACAACCCATAGCCGAGCTCGCCGGTCCGCCAAAGCGAGAGGAAGGTCTGCCACGCCGTTCGACTCAGCGCTACGAGTCGTTCACGCGCCTCAGTCTTAGGCGGCCTGGTTCGCTGATTGAAGTCCTCCAGATCGACGGAAAGTAACCAGCCATACAGGGCCGCGACCCCACCATTTGCCAACTCCCTCGCAATCGCCTTCTGTCGAGCAGCAGGCAGCGTCTCGAGCGGCCACATGACCAGCATGCGGCGGTCATCCTCGCTGATCGGCCAAGGCATGATTTCGTTACTCAAGAACGCCGAGTTCATGTGGTTGGCTTCTTCCCAACCATTGATGAACTTCGATTCCATCCGCACGGTTTTGCCCGTGATCATGTGCTTGATCTTTCCCACCTGGTTGTAGCGCTGGTCACGGCTTACAACCTCTTCAAACACCGCCCACAGCTTGCCGCTCTGCCATGCGTTGAAACTGCCTTCCAGCTGTGTTTGCCCCACTGTTGCGCCGTACTGGCGAAGCACAAGGGCGTAGAGATCCACGGCGGCAACTTGCGGATAGCCTTCATGTGGCGCCGCATGCGCTGCCGTGAGTCCCTTGGCCTGCCAGTGACTAAAGCCAACATCAAACATGCCGCCCTACTCAGGGCGGCGATTCTTCATGAAATCAAGACCAACACCTTCGAATACGGGCGCCACTTCCCGAACTCGAAGCATGCCGTGAACTACTGCAGCGCGAGGGACGAGCGTCTGGAGGCCCTGGCAGAGCGCTATAAACCTTTGAAGGCCGTCGACATAACCCCCATGACCGAGGAGAAGTACGCCTATGCCATCGACATTTGCGTCGAGTTGGTGGGCAAGAATCGACTGGCAGGCATCCTGCTGCCCGAGGATATACACCAACTCCGCGCGCGACTGATCGAGACCCGGGCACCATCGACCGCCAACCATTACTTGGCCACCTTCGCCGGTTTCCTCACCTGGTGTGAGAGCAACAAGTATTGCGTGGCCGGGCTCGCTGCTGCGTGCACACGCTTTGCCATGAGCGAGAAAGAACCGGATCCACTAACGCACGAAGAGTTCGACCGTGTCGTAACGAAAGGCTGTCTGCACCCTCAAGATGTCGCCGCGATCACCCTTGCTGTCTACACCGGTCTGCGCCCAGGAGAACTATGCGCGCTGGCCGTGGAGGACCTCGACCTGCAGGCCGGGAAGATTGAGGTAACCAGAGCGATCACGGCCAACGGCACATTCAAACTCCCCAAAACAGGCAAGCCCCGAACGGTGTTGCTGATGGAGCCGGCGATCGAGGCATGCCGAACACTGATTGCCATCGTGACAAAGCACCCCAAGCGGCACATACGCGTGTACCACGACCGGCATGAATGGCGAGACGAATCGGTCACTCCACTACTATCCCCGAGTACACAGGCAAGGAAGCGGGTGATCAACGATTGGTTCGTGTCCACGGCCTGGAACACAAAGTGGGCCGGTATTCAGCGCCGTGCGGGGATACGCCCTCGACGACCGTATCAGACCCGGCACACCTACGCATGCTGGTGCCTCACAGCTCGAGGGAACTTGGCATTCATTGCTAAGCAGCTGGGGCACAAGGACTTCACAATGCTAGTCGAGGTTTATGCCAAGTGGATGGATGACGAATCACCCACCGAACTGAGCAGAATTTGGGAAGGCATCCAAAGTTCACGAAAATACTAATCCCCGCCAGAATCGCCCTGCAGATACTTAACCGCCTTAAGCATCTGTTTTGTTTCTTCCACTTCTAAGCGCACCTCATCAAGCTTACGCTCCAACTGTACAGTATCGAGGTGCGCATACTGCTCAGTTGGATCACCAACCAAACGCTGTGCCAATTCAGCCTCATACTGAAACACCGTCCAATCCAACACCGCCAACCTACTAACCAGACTTACATATTTAGTATCAAGATTCCCATCGATCAACAATTTAGATGGCGCAATAAAACTATGTAAATTGGTCTTGAATGATGGCGCCCAATGCTTATTAGCAACAAACCACTTTTTTATCGCTTGAGCATCGCCGTTCGACTCAGAATAGAATATCACGTCTTCTTCTCCGACCCGCCTTGCCTCTTCCATCGCCTGAGTGGAAACTTCCTTCCGAAGGAAACTGCCCGCTTGCTGAAGGAATCCATCCGGTGAGTACATATAAAAGCGTCGAGCGGTAAGCGCAACAAACTCTTCTATCAGAGCCGGCTGCGGGCCAATCGTGCGCCCACTTTGATGGAGCCACCAATCTTCTTTGTTGTCACCTGTAACAAAAATAACATTACACTTGTCACTGACAGCCTTGTCCAACAATTGCCTCCAGCCGACAAAATCACCATATGGAGACAGCCTTTCTTCCAATGACGGGCCAACCTTCTTATCCGCATCCTTATACCCAGGTGGAATTTTATTGAGGTACCTCGCAGCGCCAGACACGATTAGCTTCTCAAGCTCATCATCTGGATACCCGCCCCCAACCTTTCCATCAAATATCTGGGCTATTGCCTCTTTGATATCATCATCATTTAACTTTTTATCATGACGCTCTTTGTTTGCACGCAGCTCACCAATAATCAAATCAAATGATCGAGTACAGTCCCCCAACACCTCCGCACTAACAAAAGGGTGCTGCTTATGATCTTCAAAATTCTCTCTGAGCTCCAGCAAGCCCTTGATAGCAGCATCGTAAGTTTTGGCCTGATCGCTAATTACCTTCAGCCTGTTTTTCAGATACTCTTTGGCCACTTGATGAGAAATCCACAAGCGCTCTTTCAGCTTCTCAAACACATCAATGAATTCTTTCCTGGTGCCTTCGGAATAGCGATACAAGTTAAGGAGGACGTTCGCGTCCAGCGCAATCACACTGTCCTCCCACAGACGCTTCAGGTCTTCTGGGTCGTTAGCAAAATGCCCCGGGAACACGGTCTTCATTGAGATGGCCTTGAGGAAATTTTGAGTATGGCACTAATAGTCCACTGAGCGAAGCGGTGCGAGGGCCGTTCGTGTTACCCTCCGCACCAACCACGACCCTCACAATGACGCAGCGTGGTGCGAGGCGAAATGCCCCAAATTTGCCCCACCGCTTATGTGAAAATGCCATAATCCCTTGATGAATAAAGCAATTTCCGATTTCTCCGCACACACCCCGATGATGCAGCAGTACTGGAAGCTGAAAAACCAGCACCCGGACCAGCTGATGTTCTACCGCATGGGCGATTTCTACGAGATCTTCTACGAAGATGCGAAGAAAGCCGCGAAACTGCTGGATATCACCCTGACCGCCCGCGGTCAGTCCGCGGGCCAGTCGATTCCCATGTGCGGGATTCCGTTCCACTCGCTGGAAGGCTACCTGGCCAAGCTGGTCAAGCTCGGCGAATCGGTGGTGATCTGCGAGCAGATCGGCGACCCGGCCACCAGCAAGGGCCCGGTGGAGCGCCAGGTGGTGCGCATCATCACCCCGGGCACGATCAGCGACGAGGCCTTGCTCGACGAGCGCCGCGACAACCTGATCGCCGCCCTGCTGGGTGACAAGCGCCTGTTCGGCCTGGCGGTGCTGGACATCACCAGCGGCAACTTCACCGTGCAGGAGATCAAGGGCTGGGAGAACCTGCTGGCCGAACTCGAGCGCATCAACCCGGTGGAACTGCTGATCCCCGACGACTGGCCGCAGGGCTTGCCGGCCGAGAAGCGCCCCGGCGCCCGCCGCCGCGCACCGTGGGACTTCGACCGCGACACGGCGCGCAAGAGCCTCTGCCAGCAGTTCGCCACCCAGGACCTCAAGGGCTTTGGCTGCGACAAGCTGACCCTGGCCATCGGCGCCGCCGGCTGCCTGCTGACCTACGCCAAGGAAACCCAGCGCACCGCCCTGCCCCACCTGCGCAGCCTGCGCCACGAGCGCATGGACGACACGGTCATCCTCGATGCCGCCAGCCGCCGCAACCTGGAGCTGGACATCAACCTGGCCGGTGGCCGTGACAACACCCTGCAATCGGTCATCGACCGTTGCCAGACCGCCATGGCCAGCCGACTGCTGACCCGCTGGCTGAACCGTCCGCTGCGCGATCTGAAGGTGCTAAAGGCCCGTCAGGATTCGATCCGCTGCCTGCTCGACGGCTACCGTTTCGAGAAGCTGCAGCCGCAGCTCAAGGAAATCGGCGACATCGAGCGGATCCTCGCGCGGATCGGCCTGCGCAACGCCCGCCCCCGTGACCTGGCACGCCTGCGCGATGCCCTCGGCGCCCTGCCGGAGCTGCAGAACGCCATGGCCGAGCTGGAGGCCCCGCACCTGGCGCGGCTGGCCGCGATCACCGGCACCTACCCGGAGCTGGCCGGCCTGCTGGAGCGGGCGATCATCGACAACCCGCCGGCGGTGATCCGCGACGGTGGCGTGCTCAAGACCGGCTACGACAGCGAGCTGGACGAGCTGCTGGCGATCAGCGAGAACGCCGGCCAGTTCCTGATCGACCTGGAAGCCCGCGAGAAGGCCCGCACGGGCCTGGCCAACCTCAAGGTCGGCTACAACCGCGTGCACGGCTACTTCATCGAGCTGCCGACCAAGCAGGCCGAGCAGGCGCCGGTCGACTACATCCGCCGGCAGACGCTCAAAGGGGCCGAACGCTTCATCACCCCCGAGCTCAAGGCGTTCGAGGACAAAGCGCTGTCGGCCAAGAGCCGCGCCCTGGCCCGCGAGAAGATGCTCTACGACGCCCTGCTCGAAACCCTGATCGAGCACCTGGCGCCGCTGCAGGACAGCGCCGCCGCGCTGGCCGAGCTGGATGTGCTGAGCAACCTGGCCGAGCGCGCCCTGAACCTGGACCTGAACTGCCCAAGCTTCGTCGACGAGCCGTGCCTGCGCATCGAGCAGGGTCGTCACCCGGTGGTCGAGCAGGTGCTGACCACGCCATTCGTGGCCAACGACCTCGGGCTGGACAACGGCACGCGCATGCTGATCATCACCGGCCCGAACATGGGCGGTAAGTCCACCTACATGCGCCAGACCGCCCTGATCGTGCTGATGGCCCATATCGGCAGCTTCGTCCCGGCCGCCGCCTGCGAACTGTCGCCGGTCGACCGCATTTTCACCCGTATCGGCTCCAGCGACGACCTTGCCGGTGGGCGTTCGACCTTCATGGTCGAAATGAGCGAGACTGCCAACATCCTGCACAATGCCACCGACCGCAGCCTGGTGCTGATGGACGAGGTCGGCCGCGGCACCAGCACCTTCGATGGCCTGTCGCTGGCCTGGGCCGCCGCCGAGCGCCTGGCCCAGCTGCGCGCCTACACGCTGTTTGCCACCCACTACTTCGAACTCACCGTGTTGCCGGACAGCGAACCACTGGTGGCCAACGTGCACCTGAACGCCACCGAACACAACGAACGCATCGTGTTCCTGCACCACGTCCTGCCGGGGCCGGCGAGCCAGAGCTACGGCCTGGCCGTGGCACAACTGGCGGGCGTGCCGGCGGCGGTGATCCAGCGCGCCCGCGAGCATCTGGGCCGGCTGGAGACTGCCAGCCTGCCCCACGAGGCGCCAGTCATGCCGGCCCGCGACAACATGCCTCACGTGCCGCACCAGAGCGACCTGTTCGCCAGCCTGCCACACCCGGCCATCGAGAAGCTGGGCAAGCTGGACCTGGACGACATGACGCCGCGCCAAGCTATCGAAATGCTATATCAACTGAAAAACCTGTTATAACGGCCCACCGCGCAAGCTGGTAGAATCCGGCGCGGTTTGCGAGCACTGCAGGTTATTAGCCTGGCCTGCAGCCAGCACCGTGAACCGCGCTGCCCTGGTAAGGAAGGGCAAGCTGCCGTCGCCTGAGGAGAGAATTAGAAATGACCTTCGTCGTCACCGACAACTGCATCAAATGCAAGTACACCGACTGCGTGGAAGTCTGTCCGGTGGACTGCTTCTACGAAGGCCCGAACTTCCTGGTGATTCACCCGGACGAGTGCATTGACTGTGCGCTGTGCGAGCCGGAGTGCCCGGCTCAGGCGATTTTCTCGGAAGACGAAGTGCCGTCCGGCATGGAGAACTTCATCGAGCTGAACGCCGAGCTGGCGGAGATCTGGCCGAACATCACCGAGAAGAAAGACGCCCTGCCGGACGCCGAAGCGTGGGACGGCAAGACTGGCAAGATTGCCGATCTGGAGCGCTGATCGCGTTCAGTTGCGAAAAAGGCCCGAAAGGGCCTTTTTTCATTTCCGACAGGCAAAAAAAAGGGGCGGTTTGACCCGCCCACATTTTTTTCCGTAGTCCCTGTATGTCCCAATCATCATCCACTGATGAATCGCGTCCCGCGATGTCCCTGGCCGTCATCCTTGAAGGCCTGTGTCTGTCCCTTGACACAGTTCGAATACTAGCGATTCCCCGGTACGGAACAAGCGACGAATATCTCAGGATGATTCAGACGACACATCTTTTGATATTTATAAAACCTATATATTTCATATAGTTAGAAAAAGTACGCCACTGGAAACGACATTGATTTACTGATCCCTACAGCGATCGCTTACATGACGAGTAAGCGAATGCTTACACGCGATGCTACGCGGGTGGATAAATAAATACTTCGCAGGTGACAGGCTATGGGGTTGTGAGTAAGGCCCCTCGATGATGTCAGGTCAGCCAACCAGATTGGCGCCTGCGCTAAAAAACGCAAACGCCCCGAACAAGTCGGGGCGTTTGCCTGGCGCACATCAGTGACTACTGGAACAGCGACTCGCTGGACAGGCCATTCTTCTCGAGGATCTCGCGCAGGCGCTTGAGGCCTTCAACCTGAATCTGCCGGACGCGCTCGCGGGTCAGGCCGATCTCCAGGCCGACATCCTCGAGGGTGCTGCTTTCATGCCCACGCAGGCCGAAACGCCGCACCACCACCTCGCGCTGCTTGTCGGTCAGCTCGCCCAGCCATTGGTCGATGCTCTGCGACAGGTCGTCGTCCTGCAGCAGTTCGCACGGATCGGTGGGGCGATCATCGGTAAGCGTGTCGAGCAGCGTCTTGTCGGAGTCAGGCCCGAGCGAGACATCCACCGACGACACCCGCTCGTTCAGGCCAAGCATGCGCTTGACCTCGGCCACCGGCTTCTCCAGCAGACTGGCGATTTCTTCCGGCGACGGCTCGTGGTCGAGCTTTTGCGTCAGCTCACGGGCAGCGCGCAGGTAGACGTTGAGCTCCTTGACCACGTGGATGGGCAGGCGAATGGTGCGGGTCTGGTTCATGATCGCCCGCTCGATGGTCTGGCGGATCCACCAGGTCGCGTAGGTCGAGAAACGGAAGCCCCGCTCGGGGTCGAATTTCTCCACCGCACGGATCAGGCCCAGGTTGCCTTCCTCGATCAGGTCGAGCAACGACAGGCCGCGATTGACGTAACGGCGGGCGATCTTGACCACCAGGCGCAGGTTGCTTTCGATCATGCGCTTGCGACCGGCCGGGTCGCCTTTTTGCGACAGGCGCGCGAAATGCACTTCTTCCTCTGGCGAAAGCAGGGGCGAGAAGCCGATTTCATTGAGATACAGTTGAGTGGCATCAAGTGCGCGACTGTAGTCGATGTACTTGTGCTGCTTGAGCGACGCGCCCTGTTTCGACTTGGTCCGAACCGAAGGTACAGCAGGTTCGTCTGACACCACATCCGTTTCCAAAACGATGCCTGTCTCCATCAGAAGGAGGTCATCGTCGATGTCAAACTCCGGCACTTCTTTGCTGAGAGCCATTGTTATAGTCCTTTGCTGAGTTCGAACTCAGACTCGAGCGTCACCCTTCCATGGCAGCGCTGGAGCCTGTCCCCTCTACATCCAAGGAACAGGCTGGGACATTGATCAACGGCGTGGCAGGAACTGGAGAGGATCGACGGGTTTGCCCTGGCGGCGAATCTCGAAATGCAGCTTCACCCGATCAGTGCCCGTGGACCCCATTTCTGCGATCGTCTGCCCTGCCTTGACCTGCTGCCCCTCCCGAACCAAAAGCCTGCGGTTGTGACCGTAGGCACTGACGTAGGTATCGCTGTGTTTGATGATGATGAGCTCGCCATAGCCCCTCAAGCCACTGCCGGCGTAGACCACCGCTCCATCAGACGCAGCAAAAACAGGCTGTCCCAAATCACCGGCGATATCAATGCCTTTATTCAAACTACCGTTTGAAGCAAATTTACCAATCAGCACGCCGTTCGCCGGCCACGTCCAACCGCCCACGGCGCGCTCTGCGGCGGGCACCTGGGCAACCGTTTGCGAGGTGGTGGAAGAGGCAGTAGTGGCACTTTTGCCATTACCGGTCGCCGGTACGGTGGTCGCGACCGGTCGGCGGATGACGGTGGTCTTGCTCGACGAAGAAGGGCTGCTGACAACCGTGGTGCTCCCCCCCACGCCGCTACTGAAACGAATCGGCTGACCCGGGCGAATGGTGTAGGGGGCGGGAATGTTGTTGCGCGCCGCCAGCTCCTTGTAGTCCCAGCCATAGCGGAAGGCGATGGAGAACAGCGTATCCCCAGGCTTGACGATGTACTGCCCCGAGGTGACTGTCGGGCGCTTGGGCGCGGTGTTGTTGCGATCGACCACGCGGGCGCCGTTGGAGCTGGTGCTGGAACAGCCAGCCAACAGGGTACCCATGGCCAGCGCAATCACCAGAAGCTTCAATACCGACCGTTCCTTGCGCTGCCGCATGCCTGTGTGACCCACCCGCGCTCCCCTCATGCTGTCAAATAATGACGATACAAAATGCAATATTGTTTCAATTATAACCGAGCCACCCTGCCAGGGGTGACTCGCAATTGGCCTGATCGGTGTACGAATATCGCCACGCCAGATAGACAGGGGCCCGACGCAAGAATTCGTCGCCGACGCAAATATTCCGTTGCGCCACTCAGGCCAGCGGGCCGTTGAGCAGGGGCACGAAGCGCACGGCCCCGAGCACCCGGCGCGAGAAACCATGTTCTTCACGCACGATCAGCATCAGTTGCTGGGTTTCCCCCGCCGGACCGACCGGGATCACCATGCGCCCGCCCGGTGCCAGCTGGTCGAGCAGTGCCTGGGGCACCTCGGGCGCAACCGCGGTGACGATGATGCCGTTGTACGGCGCCAGCGCCGGCCAACCTTCGCAGCCGTCGCCCCAGCGGAACACCACGTTGCGCAGGTTGAGCTCGACCAGACGCTCCTTGGCCCGATCCTGCAGGACCTTGATCCGCTCAACCGAAAACACCCGTTCCACCAGTTGGGCCAGGATCGCCGTCTGGTAGCCCGAACCGGTGCCAATCTCCAGCACCTTGTCCAGGGGCCCGGCTTCCAGCAACAGCTCGCTCATGTGCGCGACCATGAACGGCTGGGAGATCGTCTGGTTATGGCCGATCGGCAGCGCCGTGTCCTCGTAGGCCCGATGGGCCAGGGCTTCATCGACGAACAGGTGGCGCGGAGTGCGGCGAATGGCCTCGAGCACCTTGGCGTTCGACACGCCTTCTTCGTAGAGGCGCTGGATCAGCCGCTCCCGGGTACGCTGGGAAGTCATGCCGATGCCGCGACGCTGCAGATCGTCCTGTTCGCGCATCAGAGCACGCCCTCCAGCCAGCCGTCGAGGCGCTCGAAGGCATCGTTGAAGGTGCGATCCAGCTGCAACGGCGTGATCGACACGTAGCCTTGCATCACTGCATGGAAATCGGTACCCGGCCCGCCGTCCTCGGCATCGCCGGCCACGGCGATCCAGTAGCCTTCCTTGCCCCGCGGGTTGACCACCTTGGTCGGCGCCGCGGCACGCGCCCGATGTCCCAGGCGGGTGAGCTGGATGCCACGGATGTGCTCCAGCGGCAGGTTGGGGATATTGACGTTGAGCACGGTGCGCGGTGGCAGCTCCAGGCGCGACTGCGCCTCGACCAGGCGCCGGGCGATATAGGCGGCAGTCGGCAGGTTGTCGGGCAGGCGCGACAGGAGCGAAAAGGCCAGCGAGGTACCGCCGAGGAAACGCCCTTCCAGGGCGGCGGCGACCGTGCCGGAATACAGCACGTCGTCACCCAGGTTGGCGCCCAGGTTGATGCCGGACACCACCATGTCGGGGGTTTCCGGCAGCAGGCCGTTGAGCCCCAGATGCACGCAGTCAGTGGGCGTGCCGTTGAGGCTGATGAAACCGTTGGCCAGGGTCTGCGGGTGCAGCGGCCGATCAAGCGTCAGCGAACTGCCGGCGCCGCTCTTGTCTTGATCCGGGGCAATCACCACGCACTCGGCGTAATCCGCCAGCGCTTCATGCAGCGCGGCGATGCCGGGTGCGGTAACACCGTCGTCATTCGAAATCAGAATACGCATGGGCTGTCCGTCTGCCCTGCCGGCACCAGATCGACGAGTTCGCGCACCACCACGGTGGCGAAGCATCCGGCCGGAAGGACGAATTCCAGTTGCAGGATATCAGGCTCGGGATAATGCCACGACAGACGCCCAATAGGGAGCCGCAGGATGCGCCGTTCGTGATCCATGCCCGCTCGCGCCAGCCATTGGCACAACGCAGGATGACGCGCGGCGACTTCGCTCTCGAGCACCTGGGTCGCGCCGGCACAAGGCGATTGCCCTTCGCCCCACAGCGGGCCGGTGGGATGCAAGTCAAGAATGGCCAGGCGCGGATCGCTGCACTCGCCCTCTCCTGCCGGGAAGAAACTGCGACTGTCGGTGAACGCGAGCAGGTCGCCGACCTGGGCACGCTGCCAGGTGCCATCGGCCACCCGGGCGGCCAGCACCTGGTTGAACAGGTAGCTGCGCCCGGCCGACAACAGCCGCGAGCGCACGTTGCGCTGCTCGGGCAATGCCTGGCGTGCAGCCCAGTCCTGGGCATCATGCACGTTGCCGCCGGCATGACCGAAACGCTGGCTGCCGAAGTAATTAGGCACACCCTGCTGCTTGAGTTGCTCCAGGCGGGCATCGAGGGCCGGGCGGTCGGCCTGCAGCGCGGTCAGGCGCAAGGTGAAACCATTGGCCGAATGCGCCCCACGCTGCAGCTTGCGCTGATGGCGCACCTGCTTGAGCACCCGCAGGGTGTCGTCCTCGGCGCGGGACAGGTCGGGGTCGGCCTTGCCCGGCAGGTGCAGGCTGAACCACTGGCGTGTCAAGGCTTGGCGGTCCTTCAGGCCGGCATAGCTGATGGCGCGCACCGGCACACCGGCGGCGCGGGCCAGGCGGCGGGCCGCTTCCTCGGTGTTGAGATCGCGCTTCTCGACCCACAGCCACAGATGCTCCCCCTGACCGGACAGCGGGATATCGAGGACTTCATCGACCTGGAAGTCTTCGGCCACCGCCTTGAGCACGGCGGTGCCCAAGGCTTCGCCCGAGGCCCGCGGCCCCAGCAGTTCCAGTTCGGTCATGCTGGCAGTAGCAGGGCGACCGCGTGAACGGCGATGCCCTCCTCGCGGCCGGTGAAGCCCAGCTTTTCTTCGGTGGTGGCCTTGACGTTGACCTGGTCGAGTTCGACCTGCAGGTCTGCGGCGATCTGCTGGCGCATGGTCTCGATATGCGGGGCCATCTTCGGCGCCTGGGCGACGATGGTGGCGTCGACGTTGCCGACCTTCCAGCCCTTGTCGCGCACGACGGCGACCACGTGGCGCAGCAGCACGCGACTGTCGGCACCCTTGAACTGCGGGTCGGTGTCAGGGAAATGCTTGCCGATGTCGCCCAACGCCGCAGCGCCGAGCAGGGCATCGCTCAGGGCGTGCAGCAGCACGTCACCGTCGGAGTGGGCCAGCAGGCCGAACTTGTGGGGGATACGCACCCCGCCCAAGGTAATGAAATCACCGTCGCAGAAACGGTGGACATCGTAGCCGTGGCCAATACGCATAGAAAAACGCCCTGATTGAGTCAGGGCGTGATTCTACCTGCTTTTGAGGTAATGGGGCTGCTTCGCAGCCCATCGCCGGCAAGCCGGCTCCGACAGAAATTGCAGGCGGTGTCAGACCCTGCCCAACGCCACCGCATGATGACGCAGGTGCTCATCGATGAAGCTGGCGATGAAGTAGTAGCTGTGGTCATAGCCCGGCTGCAGGCGCAGGGTCAGCGCATGACCACCCTTGCGCGCCGCCTGCTCCAGCGCCTGCGGCTTGAGCTGCTTCTCGAGGAAGTCATCGCGATCGCCCTGGTCCACCAGCAACGGCGGGCACTCCCCTGCCTCGGCCAGCAACACGCTGGCGTCCCACTCCCGCCAACGCGCACGGTCCTCCCCCAGGTAGCGGGAAAACGCCTTCTCGCCCCACGGGCAATCCATCGGATTGCTGATGGGCGAAAACGCCGACACCGAACGGTAGCGCCCTGGGTTGCGCAGGGCGCAGACCAGCGCGCCATGCCCACCCATGGAATGGCCGCTGATGCTGCGCTGGTCCGACGCCGGGAAGTGCGCCTCGATCAGGGCCGGCAACTCCTCCACCACGTAGTCGTGCATCCGGTAATGCTGGGCCCAGGGCTGCTGGGTGGCATTGAGGTAGAACCCTGCGCCCAGGCCGAAGTCCCAGGCGCCGTCCGGGTCGCCCGGCACCTGCTCGCCACGCGGGCTGGTATCCGGGGCAACGATGATCAGCCCGAGTTCCGCGGCCAGGCGCTGGGCACCGGCCTTCTGCATGAAGTTCTCGTCGGTGCAGGTCAGGCCGCTGAGCCAGTACAATACCGGCAGCTTCTCGCCCTGCTCGGCCTGGGGCGGCAGGTACACGGCGAACACCATGTCGCAGCCGAGCACCTTGGAGCTGTGCCGGTAACGCTTGTGCCAGCCGCCGAAGCTTTTCTGGCAGGAGAGATTTTCCAGGGTCATGGCGAGGCCCTCAGAAGTGGATCACGCTGCGGATGCTCTTGCCTTCGTGCATCAGGTCGAAGGCCTTGTTGATGTCCTCCAGGCCCATGGTGTGGGTGATGAAGGTGTCCAGCGGAATCTCGCCCTTCTCGGACATCTCGACGTAGCTCGGCAGCTCGCTACGACCCCGCACGCCGCCGAAGGCCGAACCACGCCAGACGCGGCCGGTGACCAGCTGGAACGGACGGGTGGCGATTTCCTGGCCGGCACCGGCGACGCCGATGATCACCGACTCGCCCCAGCCCTTGTGGCAGCACTCCAGCGCCGCGCGCATCAGTTGCACGTTGCCGATGCACTCGAAGGAGAAATCGACGCCGCCGTCGGTGAGGTCGACGATCACTTCCTGGATCGGGCGATCGTAGTCTTTCGGGTTGATGCAGTCGGTGGCGCCCAGTTGGCGGGCGATCTCGAACTTGGCCGGGTTGATGTCGATGGCGATGATGCGCGAAGCCTTGGCCTTGACCGCGCCGATCACCGCCGACAGGCCGATGCCGCCGAGGCCGAAGATGGCCACGGTGTCACCCGGCTTGACCTTGGCGGTGTTGAGTACCGCGCCGATGCCGGTGGTCACGCCGCAACCGAGCAGGCAGACCTTTTCCAGCGGAGCTTCCTTCTGGATCTTGGCCACGGAGATTTCCGGCAGCACGGTATACTCGGAGAAGGTCGAGGTGCCCATGTAGTGGAACAGCTGCTGACCCTTGTAGCTGAAGCGGGTGGTGCCGTCGGGCATCAGGCCTTTGCCTTGGGTGGCGCGGATGGCCTGGCACAGGTTGGTCTTGCCCGACAGGCAGAATTTACACTTGCCGCATTCCGGGGTGTACAGCGGGATCACGTGGTCACCGACCGCCACCGAGGTGACGCCTTCGCCTACGGCTTCGACAATCGCCCCCCCCTCATGGCCGAGGATCGACGGGAAGATGCCCTCCGGGTCGGCGCCGGACAGGGTATAGGCGTCGGTGTGGCAGACACCGGAGGCGACAACGCGCAGCAGCACTTCGCCGGCCTTGGGCATGGCCACGTCCACTTCGACGATTTCCAGGGGTTTCTTGGCCTCGAAGGCGACGGCGGCGCGGGACTTGATCATCAAAGGTCTCCAGAACAGGTATGGGTTGCTGGCTTGCAGTGTAATTCACCGCCTTTTGATGAATAATCCAGCCACTCACAAAACATTATTGCTACACAGGGATAATCCATGAGCAGCCGCTGGGAAGGCATCGACGAGTTCGTCGCGGTGGCCGAATCAGGTCAGTTCACCGCCGCCGCCGAACGACTTGGGGTGTCGTCCTCGCACATCAGCCGGCAGATCGCCCGCCTGGAGGAACGCCTGCAGACACGTTTGCTGTACCGCAGCACCCGGCGGGTGACCCTGAGCGAAGCCGGGCAGACCTTTCTCCAGCACTGCCAGCGCCTGCAGGACGGCCGCGAGGAGGCGCTGCGGGCCATGGGCGACCTGGCCAGCGAGCCCAAGGGCCTGCTGCGCATGACCTGCGCGGTGGCCTATGGCGAACGCTTCATCGTGCCCTTGGTGACGCGCTTCATGGCGCAGTACCCGCAGTTGCGGGTCGAAGTGGAGCTGAGCAACCGTACCCTCGACCTGCTGCACGAAGGCATGGACCTGGCGATCCGCCTGGGACGGCTGCAGGATTCGCGGCTGGTGGCCACGCGCCTGGCGCCTCGGCGCATGTACCTGTGCGCGTCGCCGGCCTACCTGGAGCGCTATGGTCGACCGCACAGCTTATCTGAGCTGGCGCGGCACAACTGCCTGGTGGGCAGTTCGGACCTGTGGGCGCTGCAGCAGGAGGGACGCGAGATCAGCCAGCGGGTGCAGGGTAACTGGCGCTGCAACAGCGGCCAGGCGGTGCTGGACGCGGCGCTGCAAGGCATGGGGCTGTGCCAGTTGCCGGACTACTACGTGCTCGAGCATTTGCACAGCGGCGCGCTGGTGTCGTTGCTGGAGGGCCATCAGCCGCCGAATACGGCGGTGTGGGCGTTGTATCCACAGCAACGGCATCTGTCGCCGAAGGTGCGCAGGTTGGTCGACTACCTGAAGGAAGGGTTGGCACAGTTGCCGGAGTATCGCACCACTCCCCCGCAGGCGCTCAGCGGCGCCCGGCCCAGCGCTGGCGCAGCCACTCCAGGTCTTCCGGACGGGTCACCTTGATGTTGTCGCTGCGCCCTTCGACCAGGCGTGGCGCATTACCGGCCCATTCGATGGCCGACGACTCGTCGGTGACCGCCACATCGGATACCAGGCACTCGGCCAGCGCCCGGTGCAGCATGCCAAGGCGGAACATCTGCGGGGTGTACGCCTGCCAGACGGTGCTGCGATCGACCGTGGCCGCCACCCTGCCCTCGCCGTCGGCACGCTTGAGCGTGTCCCGGGCGGGAACGGCGAGCAATCCGCCGACGGAATCTTCAGCCAGGGCTGACAGCAATTTGTCCAGATCGCTGCGCGCCAGGTTCGGCCGCGCGGCGTCGTGCACCAGCACCCAGTCGTCATCCGATGCACCCTGTGCGTGCAGCAGCAACAGCGCATTGAGCACCGAATCGGCGCGCTCGCGACCGCCCGGGGCGCGCTGGATGCGTGGATCGCTGGCGCAGCGCAGGCCGGGCCAGTAAGGGTCTTGTTCGGCAATGCTGACCACCACGCCCTTGAGCATGGGATGGTCGAGGAAACAGTCGAGGCTGTGCTCGAGAATCGTCTGCCCGCCCAGTTGAAGGTACTGCTTGGGACGGTCGGCAGCCATGCGGGCACCAACGCCCGCGGCGGGAATCACGGCCCAGAAGGCCGGCAGTTCATGTGTCATTTCTGCGGCAGCTGGTAGAGGGTTTCGCCCTCCTTGACCATCCCCAGTTCATGACGAGCCCGTTCTTCCACGGTCTCCATACCTTTCTTCAATTCCAGGACTTCAGCGTCGAGCACGCGATTGCGCTCCAGCAGGCGCTCGTTTTCCGCATGCTGGTCGGCGATCTGCTGCTTGAGTTCGGTCACTTGCGCCAGGCTGCCATTGCCTACCCAAAGGCGATATTGCAGGCCGCCGAGCAGCAGGAGCAGGACGAGGAACAACCAATAGGGACTGCGCATGAAGATATCCAGGGTAAAAAAGGCCGCCGCAGCGAGCTTCCGATAGCACGAAGCCTGGCCGAGGCCAGGCTTCGTCGACAGAAACCCGTGGAAACGACCGAACGATCAGTACGAACGTTCAGCCGGCCCCGGCTGCTGCCTTTTTACCATCTCTTGCTCAGCCGCGAAACTCGGCACGACCACGATATACAGCCTTGGCGCCCAGTTGCTCTTCGATGCGCAGCAGTTGGTTGTACTTGCTGACGCGGTCGGAACGGCACAGCGAACCGGTCTTGATCTGACCGGCGGCGGTACCCACGGCCAGGTCGGCGATGGTCGAATCCTCGGTTTCACCGGAACGGTGCGAGATCACCGCGGTGTAGCCGGCGGCCTTGGCCATCTGGATGGCTTCCAGGGTCTCGGTCAGCGAGCCGATCTGGTTGAACTTGATCAGGATCGAGTTGCCGATGCCCTTCTCGATGCCTTCCTTGAGGATCTTGGTGTTGGTCACGAACAGGTCGTCGCCAACCAGTTGCACCTTGGCACCGATCTTGTCGGTCAGGATCTTCCAACCGGCCCAGTCGGACTCGTCCAGGCCGTCTTCGATCGAGATGATCGGGAAACGCTCGGTCAGGCCCTTCAGGTACTCGGCGAAGCCTTCGGCGTCGAACGACTTGCCTTCACCGGACAGGTTGTACTTGCCGTCTTCATAGAATTCGGAAGCCGCGCAGTCCAGGGCCAGGGTCACGTCGGTGCCCAGCTTGTAGCCGGCCTTTTCGACGGCTTCGGCAATGGCTGCCAGGGCGTCTTCGTTGGAAGCCAGGTTCGGCGCGAAGCCACCTTCGTCGCCGACGGCGGTGTTCAGGCCACGGGCCTTCAGTACAGCCTTGAGGTGGTGGAAGATCTCGGTGCCCATGCGCAGGCCATCGGAGAAGGTCTTGGCGCCAACCGGCTGCACCATGAACTCCTGGATGTCGACGTTGTTGTCGGCGTGCTCGCCGCCGTTGATGATGTTCATCATCGGCACCGGCATGGAGTACTGGCCCGGGGTGCCATTGAGGTTGGCGATGTGGGCGTACAGCGGCAGGTCCAGGTCCTGAGCGGCGGCCTTGGCGGCGGCCAGGGATACTGCCAGGATGGCGTTGGCGCCCAGCTTGGCCTTGTTCTCGGTACCGTCCAGTTCGATCATGGCACGGTCCAGGGCTTTCTGGTCGGCGGGGTCCTTGCCCAGCAGCAGGTCACGGATCGGGCCGTTGATGTTGCCGACGGCCTTCAGCACGCCCTTGCCCAGGTAACGGCTCTTGTCGCCATCACGCAGCTCCAGCGCTTCGCGCGAGCCAGTGGAAGCACCCGACGGCGCGCAGGCGCTGCCGATGATGCCGTTGTCGAGCAGTACATCGGCTTCCACGGTGGGGTTGCCACGCGAATCGAGAACTTCACGACCTTTGATGTCGACGATCTTTGCCATTGTTGTAAGCACTCCAGAATTGACGAAAACAACGCAGCTTTGGGAATTCTTGCCGTTCACCAGGCGACATGGCACGGGCAGGCCTGGCGAAGGGAGCCCCTGACCGAAAGGTCAGGGGTGGAACGGGCGGTACTTTACCCGAGAAACGAGCTTTACGCGGTTTCTACCGTCGGAAAACTTTTCACCAGGTCGTCCAGTTGCTTGAGCTGGGCCAGGAACGGCTCCAACTTATCCAGGCGCAGGGCACACGGACCGTCGCACTTGGCGTTGTCCGGATCCGGGTGGGCCTCGAGGAACAGGCCCGCCAAGCCCTGGCTCATGCCAGCCTTGGCCAGGTCGGTGACCTGGGCGCGGCGGCCGCCGGCGGAGTCGGCGCGACCACCTGGGGTTTGCAACGAATGGGTCACATCGAAGAACACCGGGTACTCGAACTGCTTCATGATGCCGAAGCCGAGCATGTCCACGACCAGGTTGTTGTAGCCGAAGCTCGAACCGCGCTCACAGAGGATGAGCTGGTCGTTGCCTGCCTCGACGCACTTGGCGAGGATGTGCTTCATCTCGTGGGGCGCGAGGAACTGCGCCTTCTTGATGTTGATCACGGCACCGGTCTTGGCCATCGCCACGACCAGGTCGGTCTGGCGCGACAGGAAGGCCGGCAGTTGGATGATGTCGCACACCTTGGCCACCGGCTCGCACTGGTAGGGCTCGTGCACGTCGGTGATCACCGGCACATTGAAGGTCTGCTTGATCTCCTCGAAGATCTTCAGGCCTTCTTCCATGCCGGGGCCGCGGTACGAGTTGACCGACGAACGGTTGGCCTTGTCGAAGCTGGCCTTGAACACGTACGGGATGCCGAGCTTCTCGGTCACCCGCACGTACTCCTCGCAGACCTTCAGGGCCAGGTCACGGGACTCCAGGACGTTCATGCCGCCGAACAGGACGAACGGCTTGTCGTTGGCGATCTCGATGTTACCGACGCGAATGATCTTCTGAGTCATGGATCAGGCCTTGTTCTTCTGTGCCAGGGCCGCCTTGACGAAGCCGCTGAACAGCGGGTGGCCGTCACGCGGGGTCGAGGTGAACTCCGGGTGGAACTGGCAAGCAACGAACCAAGGGTGGTCCTTGGACTCGACCACTTCGACCAGCGCGCCGTCCTCGGAACGGCCGGAAACCACCAGGCCGGCGTCGACCAGTTGCGGCAGCAGGACGTTGTTGACTTCGTAACGGTGACGGTGGCGCTCGGTGATCACGTCCTTGCCGTAGCAGTCGTGAACCTTGGAGCCGGCCGCCAGCTGGCAGTCCTGGGCGCCCAGGCGCATGGTGCCGCCCAGGTCGGAGGCTTCGGTACGGGTCTCGACCGCGCCGGTGGCATCGGCCCATTCGGTGATCAGGCCGACAACCGGGTGGCCGCTGTTGCGGTCGAACTCGGTGGAGTTGGCGTCTTTCCAACCCATCACGTTGCGGGCGAACTCGATCACGGCCACCTGCATGCCCAGGCAGATGCCCAGGTACGGGACCTTGTTCTCACGGGCATATTGCACCGCGGTGATCTTGCCTTCGACGCCGCGCAGGCCGAAACCGCCCGGGACCAGGATGGCATCGGCGCCTTCGAGCAGGCTGGTGCCCTGGTTCTCGATGTCCTCGGAGTCGATGTAACGCAGGTTGACCTTGGTGCGGTTGGTGATGCCGGCGTGGCTCATCGCTTCGATCAGCGACTTGTACGCGTCCAGCAGCTCCATGTACTTGCCGACCATCGCGATGGTCACTTCCTGCTCAGGGTTGAGCTTGGCATCGACGACCTTGTCCCACTCGGACAGGTCGGCGCTGTTGCACTGCAAGCCGAAGCGCTCGACGACGAAGTCGTCCAGGCCCTGGGCGTGCAGTACGCCTGGGATCTTGTAGATGGTGTCGACGTCTTCCAGCGAGATCACCGCACGTTCTTCGACGTTGGTGAACAGCGCGATCTTGCGACGCGACGAGGCATCGACCGGGTGGTCGGAGCGGCAGATCAGCACATCGGGCTGCAGGCCGATGGAGCGCAACTCCTTGACCGAGTGCTGGGTCGGCTTGGTCTTGGTCTCGCCGGCAGTGGCGATGTACGGGACCAGGGTCAGGTGCATCAGCATGGCGCGCTTGGAGCCCACTTCGACGCGCAGCTGGCGGATCGCCTCGAGGAACGGTTGCGACTCGATGTCGCCCACGGTGCCGCCGATCTCGACCAGCGCGACGTCGGCATCGCCGGCGCCCTTGATGATGCGGCGCTTGATCTCGTCGGTGATGTGCGGAATGACCTGGATGGTCGCGCCCAGGTAATCACCACGGCGTTCCTTGCGCAGCACGTGCTCGTAGATGCGGCCGGTGGTGAAGTTGTTGTTCTGGGTCATCGTGGTGCGGATGAACCGCTCGTAGTGGCCCAGGTCAAGGTCGGTCTCGGCGCCGTCGTGGGTGACGAATACTTCACCGTGCTGGAACGGGCTCATGGTGCCCGGGTCGACGTTGATGTACGGGTCCAGCTTGAGCATGGTGACTTTGAGCCCCCGCGCTTCCAGGATGGCCGCCAGGGAAGCCGAGGCAATGCCTTTCCCCAATGAAGAAACAACACCGCCCGTGACGAATATGTAGCGCGTCATGAAAAACCCTAGAAGTCTGCGTTAAGGCGGCATGGGCCGCCGGAGAAAGCGAAGGAAGGCCGAAGCCCCCGATCACCTGCGTCAATCACAGTGCATCTCGAAAAACTGCCGCGTCTGTACAGACCAGGGGTGTCCCCGGCATGGAGCTCGCTCGTCATTTTAAGAAATCAGCCCAGCAAAAAACTGCTTGGTAATCGGCAACCTCTGTGATTTTGCGCAACCCACAGAAGCTGTATCAAGAAGGGAGGGTAGTCTACCCGAATGTACCCTTCAGCTCAAACCTTGCACGTTCGTCGGCGGCTGCCAGTGCAACTGACAATCCGCCTGCGCCAGCTCGGGCAGGTTGGCCACCGCGAGCAACTGCTCGCCGCGATACAGCAGCGGCAGTCGCGGGCGCACGAAGTGCGGGACCTGCAGCTCGTTGAGCAGGCGCTTGAGATCGCGCCGACCGCGACCAGGCAGTTGCATGATCTCGCCGCCCTGGCGGTAGCGGATGTGCAGGCCTTCACCCAACGGGGCCGACATCAGGCGGACACTGCCATTACCCGGCAGGCGCAACGGTTGCCCGCTGTCCAGCCAGGGGTGATTACCCGACACCGCAGCCAGCCAAACGCCATTTAGCCACCAGATACGTCCATGGCTGCGATGCAGTTCGCCATCGGTCAGGCGCCAGACCGGGCAGGCATCGGCCGCCGCGTCGCGCAGATCGTTCCAACCGGCCCAGTGGCGGCTGTCGGGCAGGCGGGTGCGCTGGCTGAGCCAGAACTGCAGGGCATTGCGCTGGCGCGCTGGGGACATCGCGGCGAGCACCTCGAGGCTGAGCGAATACAGCTCCAGCCAGGGCAGCGGCGCATTGTCGCAGGCGATCGCCAGGTCGCTGGCGGCCAGTTCGTCCAGCAGGCCCATCGCCTCGCCCAGGTGTTCGGCACTGCGTGCCAGATTGGCTTCGGCCTGTGGCCAGCGCTGGCGCAGGATTGGGAAGACCTCGCCGCGCAGGAAGTTGCGGGCAAAGGCTGTATCGCTATTGGAAGGGTCGTCGACCCATACCAGCCCGTGCATGTCGGCGTAGGTCTGCAGTTGCTGGCGCGACAGCCCCAGCAATGGGCGCACCAGGCTGCCCTGCCCTAGCGGCCGCTGTTGCGGCATGGCGGACAAGCCACGCAGGCCGGCGCCGCGCAGCAAGCGAAACAGCAGGGTCTCGGCCTGATCGTCACGGTGCTGGCCGGTGAACAGCACTTCGCCTAGGCCCAGCCGTTTTTCGAAGGCGTCGTAGCGGGCGTTGCGGGCCGCCTGTTCGAGGCTGGCACCGGGGGCAACCTGGACAGGAAGCACATCGAGTTCGACACCCAGTGCAGCACACACCGCTCGGCAGTGATCGGGCCAGGCATCGGCGGCGGCTTGCAGGCCGTGATGGACATGGATGGCGCGCAGAGGGGGCGCGGGGTGGTTGCGGGTGTAGTCGGCGAGCTGATGCAGGAGGACGGTGGAGTCCAGGCCACCGGAGAAGGCGACGTACCAGGCGGGGGCGTTGAGCCAGGGGGTGAGGTTGAGCATCAGGGCCTCACAGGACTTGAGATCGCCGGGGGCGCCTTGCGCCCCTTTCGCGACACAAGGCCGCTCCCACAAGATGGCGTCAGTTTCGAATACTGCGCAATCCTGTGGGAGCGGCCTTGTGTCGCGAAAGGGCCGCGAAGCGGCCCCCCGGAATCCATCAGAGGCCGTAGCTCATCAGGCGATCGTAACGGCGCTTGAGCAGCGCGTCGTTGTCGAGCTTGCCGAGCATGTCCAGCTGTTCGATCAGATCGGCGCGAACATTGGCCGCCATCTTCGCCGGATCGCGGTGGGCGCCGCCCAGCGGCTCCGGGATGACCTTGTCGACGATGTTCAGGCTCTTAAGGCGCTCGGCGGTCACGCCCATGGCCTCGGCGGCATCGGCCGCGCGGTCGGCGGTCTTCCACAGGATCGAGGCGCAACCTTCCGGCGAGATCACCGAGTAGGTGGAGTACTGCAGCATGTTCAGCTGGTCGCACACGCCGATGGCCAGTGCGCCGCCGGAACCACCCTCACCGATCACGGTGGCGATGATCGGCGTCTTCAGGCGCGCCATCACGCGCAGGTTCCAGGCAATGGCCTCGCTCTGGTTGCGCTCTTCGGCGTCGATGCCCGGGTAGGCACCCGGGGTGTCGATGAAGGTCAGGATCGGCATCTTGAAACGCTCAGCCATTTCCATCAGGCGACAGGCCTTGCGGTAGCCTTCAGGGCGCGGCATGCCGAAGTTGCGGCGTACCTTTTCGCGCACCTCACGGCCCTTCTGGTGACCGATGACCATGACCGGCTTGTCGTTCAGGCGCGCGGTGCCACCGACGATCGCGGCGTCGTCGGCAAAGTGACGGTCGCCGTGCAGCTCCTCGAACTCGGTGAAGATGTGGTCGATGTAATCGAGGGTGTACGGGCGGCGCGGGTGACGGGCCAGACGGGCGATCTGCCAGCTGGTCAGGTTGCCGAAGATGCTCTCGGTCAGGGTGCTGCTCTTGTCCTGCAGACGGGCAATTTCATCGCTGATGTTCAGCGAGTTGTCGTTGCCCACCAGGCGCAGCTCTTCGATCTTGGCTTGCAGGTCGGCAATCGGCTGTTCGAAATCGAGGAAATTCGGGTTCATAGGCTTCCGTCTTGGGTCTACGGCCAGGCGGCCGGCCGGTTGATCCGTTTGGCGCCCTACCTTAAGGGATCAGGCGCATAAAGGTCGAGATTAAAATGCGTCGTTTCAACGGTATTGCAGGAAGACGTTCTCACGCCCGAACTGGTCACGCAGTGCCTGAATCAGCCCATCGGCCGGGTCGATCGACCACTGGTCGCCAAACTGCAGCATGGCCTTGGCGTCGCTGCCGGTGTACTCCAGGGTGATCGGGCAACCACCACGGTGCCGGGTGATCAGCTCGCCCAGCCATTTCAGACGATCGCCCTTGAGCGCGTCGTGACCAACCTTCAGGCGCAGGCTCTCGGCCAGCTTGGTCCGGGCATCCTCCATGGTCATCACGGTCTTGACCCGCAGGCGCAGGCCGCCGGAGAAGTCGTCGTTGCTCACCTCCCCCTCCACCACCACCATGGCGTCGGTCTGCAGCAGGGCCTGGGCGCCCATGAAGGCATCGGCGAACAGCGAGGCCTCGATGCGCCCGGAACGGTCATCCAAGGTGACGAAGCCCATCTTGTCACCCTTTTTGTTCTTCATCACCCGCAGCGCAATGATCATGCCGGCGATGGTCTGGGTGTCGCGGGCCGGTTTGAGGTCGACGATGCGCTGGCGGGCGAAGCGGCGGATCTCGGTCTCGTATTCGTCGATCGGGTGGCCGGTCAGGTACAGGCCAAGGGTGTCCTTTTCACCCTTGAGGCGTTCCTTGAGCGTCAGCTCGCGCACCTTGCGGTGGTTGGCGTAGACGTCGACATCCGCCTCGTCGAACATGCCGCCGAACAGGTCGACGTGGCCACTGTCCGCAGTATGGGCGGCCTGCTCGGCAGCCTTGACTGCCTCGCCCAGCGCCGACAGCAAGGTTGCACGGTTGATGTCGATGTTGGCCTGATAGGCCTTGATCTCGTCATGGAAATGCGGCCCCAGGCGGTCCAGCGCACCACTGCGGATCAGCGCGTCGAGGGTCCGCTTGTTGACCCGCTTGAGGTCGATACGCTCGCAGAAGTCGAACAGGTCCTTGAACGGGCCGCCCTGGGCGCGGGCCTCGACGATTGCCTCCACCGGCCCCTCGCCGACGCCCTTGATCGCGCCCAGGCCATAGACGATGCGGCCATCGTTGTTGACGGTGAACTTGAAGTCCGAGAAGTTCACGTCCGGCGCGTCCAGGCGCAGCTTCATGCTGCGCACTTCCTCGACCAGCACCACCACCTTGTCGGTGTTGTGCATATCCGCCGACAGCACCGCGGCCATGAACGGCGCCGGGTAGTGGGTTTTCAGCCAGGCGGTCTGGTAGGACACCAGGCCGTAGGCGGCGGAGTGGGATTTGTTGAAGCCGTAGCCGGCGAATTTCTCTACCAGGTCGAAAATGTTACCAGCCAGGTCCGCATCGATGTTGTTGGCCACGCAGCCTTCGATAAAACCACCGCGCTGCTTGGCCATTTCCTCGGGCTTTTTCTTACCCATGGCCCGGCGCAGCATGTCGGCGCCACCGAGGGTGTAGCCGGCCATCACCTGGGCGATCTGCATCACCTGTTCCTGGTACAGGATGATGCCGTAGGTAGGCGCGAGTACCGGTTTCAGACCTTCGTACTGGTAGTCGGAGTGCGGGTAGGCCAGTTCCGCCCGGCCGTGCTTGCGGTTGATGAAGTCGTCCACCATGCCCGATTGCAACGGGCCCGGACGGAACAGCGCCACCAGTGCGATGAGGTCTTCCAGGCAGTCGGGCTTGAGCTTCTTGATCAGCTCCTTCATGCCCCGGGATTCGAGCTGGAACACCGCCGTGGTTTCGGCTTTCTGCAGCAGCTCGTAAGTCTTGCGGTCGTCCAGCGGGATGAAGTCGATGTTGACGTCGGGCAGGTTCTTCTTGGCCTGCTCGCGGTTGATGATCTCCATCGCCCACTTGATGATGGTCAGGGTCCGCAGGCCGAGGAAGTCGAACTTCACCAGGCCCGCAGCCTCGACGTCGTCCTTGTCGAACTGGGTAACCAGGCCGCCGCCCTCTTCGTCACAGGCAATCGGTGAGAAGTCAGTGAGCTTGGTCGGCGCGATCACCACGCCACCGGCGTGCTTGCCGGTACCGCGGGTGACACCTTCGAGCTTGAGCGCCATGTCCCAGATCTCGCGGGCATCCTCGTCGCCCTTGAGGAAGTCGCGCAGGATCTCTTCCTGCTCGTAGGCCTTCTCCAGGGTCATGCCCACTTCGAACGGGATCATCTTCGACAGGCGGTCGGCCAGGCCGTAGGACTTGCCTTGCACCCGCGCCACGTCGCGCACCACCGCCTTGGCGGCCATGGTGCCGAAGGTGATGATCTGGCTCACCGCGTTGCGGCCGTAGGCTTCGGCCACGTAGTCGATCACCCGGTCACGGCCATCCATGCAGAAGTCGACGTCGAAGTCAGGCATGGAAATACGTTCTGGGTTCAGGAAGCGCTCGAACAGCAGGTCATAGGCCAGCGGGTCGAGGTCGGTGATCTTCAGTACATAGGCCACCAGGGAGCCGGCACCCGAGCCCCGGCCCGGGCCAACCGGCACGTCGTTGTTCTTCGCCCACTTGATGAAGTCCATAACGATCAGGAAGTAACCGGGGAAGCCCATCTGGATGATGATGTCCAGCTCGAACTTCAGGCGGTCCAGGTAGACCTGGCGCTTCTCTTCGTAATTGGGCGTGGTCTCTTTCGGCCAAAGCACCGCCAGGCGCTCCTCCAGGCCTTCGTGGGAGACGTGACGCAGGTAGTCGTCGATGCCCATGCCGTTGGGCGTCGGGAAATCGGGGAGGAAGTATTTGCCCAGCTGCACGGTGATGTTGCAGCGCTTGGCGATCTCCACGGTGTTGGCGATGGCGTCCGGCAGGTCGCTGAACAGCTCGGCCATCTCTTCGGGCGACTTGAGGTACTGCTGGTCACTGTAGCCGCGCGGGCGGCGCGGGTCGTCGAGGGTCCAGCCCTCGCCAATGCACACGCGGGTCTCGTGGGCGTCGAAATCCGACTGCTTGATGAAGCGCACATCGTTGGTCGCCACCAGCGGGGCGCCGAGCTTGTCGGCCAGGGCCACGGCGGCGTGCACGTACTCTTCGTCACCGGCGCGATTGGTACGCTGCAACTCGACATAGAAGCGGTCCGGGAACATGCCCATCCAGTCGCCGAGCAGGGCTTCGGCTTCGTCCTGGCGACCGGCCATCAGGGCCACGCCGATATCGCCTTCCTTGCCTGCCGACAGGGCGATCAGCCCCTCGCTGGCCGGGGCGATCCAGTCGCGCTGGATGATCACCAGGCCGTTGCGCTGGCCGTCGGTCCAGCCTCGGGAGATCAGCTCGGTGAGGTTGCGATAGCCCTTGGGATTCATGGCCAGGAAGCAGATGCGCGACAGCGGCGCCTCGGAATCGGCCCCGGCCAGCCACAGGTCGGCGCCGCAGATCGGCTTGATGCCAGCGCCCATGGCGGTCTTGTAGAACTTCACCAGCGAGCACATGTTGCTCTGGTCGGTAATTGCCACCGCCGGCATGTTCATCCCGGCCAGGGCCTTGGCCAGCGGCTTGATCCGCACCAGGCCGTCGACCAGGGAGAATTCGGAGTGCACGCGAAGGTGAACGAAGGAGACCGACATGGAGGATCCTGTAGCAGTGCTGAACGACAAGGGCGGGATTGTAGCGTATTGCTCTTCGCTTGCCTCGCCTGGAGGTCAGCGGTTGGTTGCAGAATGCATCGCGGGGCAAGCCCGCTCCCACGCAGCCGATTCCAGTGCAGGCTTGGCGTGGGAGCGGGCTTGCCCCGCGATGAGTGGCGCCGATCAGATCAGCGAAGTGGAAATGCCTTCACGGGCTTCCCATGCGGCCCGAACCGGCGCGAACGAACGCCGATGAATGGGCGTCGGCCCAAGACGGGCCAGGGCCTCAAGGTGCACTGGAGTCGGATACCCCTTGTGCCCGCCGATCCCATAACCCGGGTAGATCAGCTCGAACGCGCTCATCTCGCGGTCGCGGGTGACCTTCGCCAGGATCGATGCAGCGGCGATCGCCGGCACCTGCGAGTCACCCTTGACCACAGGCGCAGCCGGTACCGAAAGCTTCGGGCAACGGTTGCCGTCGATCAG
This sequence comes from Pseudomonas sp. P110(2024), assembly GCF_057480795.1. Taxonomy (NCBI): domain Bacteria; kingdom Pseudomonadati; phylum Pseudomonadota; class Gammaproteobacteria; order Pseudomonadales; family Pseudomonadaceae; genus Pseudomonas; species Pseudomonas sp. P110(2024). The sequence continues at coordinate 41,212 of NZ_JBLIYT010000010.1, read as the reverse complement.
CGCCAGTTTCGGTGTGATGTGCAACCCTTCGACCGCACGCTGCATGGCCAGCATGGTCGCATGGAGGATGTTCAGTCGGTCGATTTCCTCGACCTCGGCGCGAGCGATGCAGAAACTCAGCGCCTTCTCGCAGATCTCGTCGAACAGCGCGTCGCGCTTGGCCTCGGTGAGCTTTTTCGAGTCGTTCAGGCCGAGGATCGGTCGGCGCGGGTCGAGAATGACCGCCGCGGTGACCACCGCGCCGCACAGCGGGCCACGGCCCACTTCATCGACGCCGGCTACCAGCTCTTCAACCAGGTTGAAATCCAGTCCCATCTGCATCTCAGCGGTCCTTCAACAGGGCGAGCACCGCGTCGGCCGCCTGATTGGAGGCGTCGCGGCGCAAGGTGCGGTGGATCTGGTCGAAGCTGTCGGTCTGCTGCGAGCCGTCCTTGACCAGCGGCGCCAGGGTCTGTGCCAGGGCTTCGCTGGTAGCGGCGTCCTGCAACAGCTCCGGTACCAGCAGGCGCTGGGCCAGCAGGTTGGGCAGCGACACGTACGGGCTCTTGACCATGCGCTTGAGGATCCAGTAGGTCAGCGGCGCCAAGCGGTAGGCCACCACCATCGGTCGCTTGTACAGCATCGCTTCCAGGGTGGCGGTGCCGGAGGCGATCAGCACCGCGTCACAGGCGGCCAGCGCCTGGTGCGAGCGGCCATCCAGCAAGGTCAGTGGCAGTTCGCGCCCTTCGAGCATCTGCTCGACCTGAGCGCGCCGGGCGGCATTCGCGCACGGCAGCACGAAGCGCACGCCGGGCACCAGCTCGCGCAAGCGCTGGGCGGCATCGAGGAACAAAGCTCCCAGGCGCCCTACCTCACCGCCCCGGCTGCCAGGCATCAACGCGATCACCGGGCCTTCGGCCAGGCCCAGTTCGGCACGCGCCGCGCCACGGTCGGCCTCCAGGGGAATCGTGTCCGCCAGCGGATGGCCAACGAAACGCACCGGCACGCCCTGCTCTTCATAGAAGCGCGCCTCGAACGGCAGCAGGGTGAGCATCAGGTCGCAGCCCTCACGAATTTTCAGCACGCGCTTCTGCCGCCAGGCCCAGACCGACGGGCTGACGTAATGCACCGTCTTGATTCCGGCCTGACGCAGCTTGAGTTCGATATTGAGGGTGAAATCGGGGGCATCGATACCGATGAACACGTCGGGCTTTTCGCCGATCAGTGTGTGGATCAGTTCCTTGCGCCGCTTGAGCAGCTCGCGCAGGCGCCCGAGCACCTCGACCAGGCCCATGACGGCCAGGCGTTCCATCGGAAAGTAGGAGGTCATGCCCTCGGCTTCCATCAAGGGACCGCCAACACCGATGAACCGCACATCGGGATGACGTGCCTTGATAGCGCGCATCAGGCCGGAACCGAGAATGTCCCCGCTGGCCTCGCCGGCGACCAGCGCCACGCAGAGCTGGGCCATATCAGCGGGTGATGCCGCGTGCGGAATTGGCGATCGATTGACGGAACAGATCGACTTCAGGGAACTGCGTGACCAGCTCATCCAGCTCCTTGAGCGCCTCTTCGACGGTCAGGCCCTGGCGGTAGACGATCTTGTAGGCGCGACGCAGGGCGTGCAGCACTTCGTCGCTGAAACCGCGACGACGCAGGCCTTCGAAGTTCATGCTGCGCGCCTCGGCCGGGCTGCCGAACACGGTGACATAGGCCGGTACGTCCTTGCCGATCGCGGTGCCCATGCCGGAAAACGCATGGGCGCCGATATGGCAGTACTGGTGCACCAGCGTGTAACCGGACAGGATGGCCCAGTCGCCGACATGCACATGGCCCGCCAGCGCGGTGTTGTTGACCAGGATGCAGTGGTTGCCGATGACGCTGTCGTGGCCGATGTGGGCATAGGCCATGATCAGGTTGTGATCGCCCAGGGTGGTTTCCGAACGGTCCTGCACGGTGCCGCGGTGGATGGTGACACCCTCGCGGATCACGTTGTGGTCACCGATCACCAGGCGCGTCGGCTCACCCTTGTACTTCAGGTCAGGGGTGTCTTCGCCGATCGAGGAAAACTGATAGATGCGGTTGTGCTTGCCGATACGGGTCGGCCCCTTTAGCACCACATGCGGACCGATGACGGTACCCTCCCCGATTTCCACATCGGGGCCTACGATCGACCAGGGGCCGACCTCGACGCCCTCGGCCAACTTGGCCGAGGGGTCGATGATCGCCCGTGGGTCAATCGAACTCATAGGGAGCGTTCCGCGCAGGTGATCTCGGCCGAGCAGACCGGCTTGCCGTCCACCAGGGCGCGGCACTCGAACTTCCAGATCATGCTCTTGCGGCTGAGGAACTTGGCTTCCAGCACCAGCTGGTCGCCCGGCAGCACCGGCTGGCGGAAACGCAGCTTATCGGAGCCGACGAAGTAGTAGAGGGTGCCGTCCGCCGGCTTGGCGTCGAGCATCTTGAATCCGAGAATCCCGGCCGCCTGGGCCATCGCCTCGATGATCAGCACGCCCGGCATGATCGGATGCGCCGGGAAGTGGCCATTGAAGAACGGCTCGTTGATGCTGACATTCTTGTAGGCACGAATGCTTTGAGCCTCGAAGTCCAGATCCGTCACACGGTCCACGAGCAGGAACGGGTAACGGTGAGGCAGGTATTCGCGAATCTCGTTGATGTCCATCATTTCGGGGGGAAGCCTGTATAAGAATAGGGAGCGCAGGTGCTGACCACACGCTCCTTTTGCAGATCCAAAGAGGAGCCAGCTAGCGACTGTAACGCTCGCTCAGTAAATGGTATCAGCCTTCTGATGTCGGCTGGCCACCTGAGGTCACGGTGTCGACACGCTTTTCCAGCTGCTGGAGACGCTTGGACATCTCGTCCAGCTGGCGAATGCGAGCGGCGCTCTTGCGCCACTCGGCCAAGGGTTGCATGGCCGTACCGGAAGAATAGCCACCCGGCTCGGTAATCGAACGGGTCACCATGGTCATGCCGGAAACGAAGACATTGTCGCAGACGTCGATGTGGCCGACCATCCCGACACCACCGGCAATCATGCAATGCTTGCCGATGCGGGTACTGCCGGAAATCCCGACGCAGGCCGCCATCGCCGTGTGGTCGCCGACCTGCACGTTGTGGGCGATCTGGATCTGGTTGTCGAGCTTGACGCCATCGCCGATGCGGGTGTCCGACAGCGCACCACGGTCTACCGCGGTGTTCACGCCGATCTCCACATCATCACCCAGGGTGACGCCGCCGATCTGCGCGATCTTGCGCCAGATGCCCTTCTCGTTGGCAAAGCCGAAGCCCTCGCCACCGATCACCGCGCCAGACTGGATGACCACGCGCTTACCAATGGTCACGTCGTGATACAGCGTGACACGCGCAGCCAGCCAGCCACCCTCGCCGATGACACAGCGGGCACCGACGAAGCAGTGCGCGCCGACCGTCACATTGGCGCCGATGCACGCGCCGCTTTCGATCACCGCGAACGGGCCGATGCTGGCGCTGGCATCGACCTGGGCATCCTCGGCCACCACGGCGCTGGGATGGATTCCCGCCACAGCCTTGGGCTTCGGATCGAACAGGTGCGAAATGCGCGCATAGGCCAGGTAAGGGTCGGGAACGATCAAGGCGTTGCCGGCAAAACCTTCGGCGTCCTCGGCCTTGAGCAGTACCGCACTGGCCGAGGAATCGTCCAGGAACTTGCGATACTGCTTGTTGGCCAGGAAGCTCAACTGCCCGCAACCGGCCTCCTGCAAGGTGGCCAGCCCGGTGATCTGCAGCGCCTCGGGGCCTCTGAGTTCGGCCCCGAGGGCTTCGGCCAGCTGGCCGAGCGTCATGGTCACAGTCATATCAACGGGCTTGGTTCATGCGCTCGATGACCTGACGGGTGATGTCGTACTGAGGCTTGACATCGATGACCGCGCCACGCTCCAGAACCAGGTCGAAACCGCCCTTCTTGATCACTTCCTCGACAGCACCGTCGAGCTTCGGCTTGAGCTGCTTGAGCATGTCGCGGTCGGCCACGGCCTTGGCTTCGTTGAGTTCCTTGGACTGGAACTGGAAGTCGCGGGCTTTTTGCTTGAACTCGAGCTCCAGGCGTTCACGCTCAGGCTGAGGCATCTTGTCGCCGCCCTTGATCAGGCGGTCCTGGATACCCTTGGCGCTGCTTTCCAGGCCCTTGAGCTTGGTCAGTTGCGGGCCGAACTTCTTCTCGGCGTCAACGGCGTACTTCTTGGCCGCGTCGGATTCCAGCAGAGCCATCTGATAGTTCAGCACGGCAACTTTCATTTCGGCGAAAGCCGGGGTGGCGACCAGCGCCGCGGCTACGAAGGCCAGTTGGGTCAACTTACGCACGATGCACTCCTGGATAATCCGTTGTCGTTATGCAAGGGCCGACCTCAGAAGGTCTGGCCCAGAGAGAATTGGAACACTTGCGTGTCGGCGTCGTCCGGTTTCTTGATCGGCATCGCCAGGCTGAAGCTCAACGGGCCCAGCGCGGTGATCCAGGTCACGCCCAGACCGACCGAGCTGGCCATGTCCGAGAAGCCGACCTTGGTGCAATCGGGCTTCGAGCCGCAGTTGGTGTCGAACACGTTACCCACATCCCAGAACACGGACGTGCGCAGCGAACGCTGATCCTTGACGAACGGCAGCGGGAACAGCAGCTCCACGCCACCTTGGACGAGGACGTTACCACCGAACGGCAGCGGATCCTGGTCCGGGTCGGCGATGGTGCCCTGGTTGCCGGTTACCGCAGCGCCACGGCTCGGAGTACTGCGTGGGCCCAGGGTGCTGTCCTTGAAGCCGCGCACGGAGTTGAAGCCGCCCGCATAGTAGTTTTCATAGAACGGCAGGCCGGAGGTCGAGCCGAAACCATCACCATAGCCCAGTTCGGTGTGCAGGCGCAGGGTGTAGTCGTTATTGATCGGCTTGAACAGCTGGCCACGGTAGTCGAGCTTGTAGAACGACAGGTCGCTGCCCGGCACGGTGGTTTCCAGCGTCAGGCTCTGGGAGTGACCACGGGTAGCCAGCACGCCTTTGTTCAGGGTCGACTCGGACCAGCCGATCGAGGCCTTGAAGTTCAGGAAGTTGTCGCCTTCGTCCTGAAGGAACTTGAAGATCTCATCGACGGTGTAACGGCCGGTCTTGATCTTGTCCTGCTGCACGGTCAGGCCGTAAGTCAGGCGCGAGGTCTCGCTGATCGGGTAGCCGAGGCTGACACCGGCACCGAGGCTGTCCACCGCATAGCTGGCCACGTCGACGTCGAGGTCGTCGTAGTCGGTGCTGCGGTAGAAGGCGTTGTAGCCCAGGCTCACGCCATCGGCGGTGAAGTAGGGATCGACATAGCCGAAGTTGTAGCGGGTCTGGTACTCGGAGCGGGTCAGGCCAATGGAGACCTTGTTACCGGTACCGAGGAAGTTGTTCTGGCTGATCGAGCCGCCCAGGATCAGGCCGGCGCTCTGGGCGAAACCGACGCTGGCAGTGATCGAGCCGGAGGCCTGCTCTTCGACGCTGTAGTTGACGTCGACCTGGTCGTCGGTACCCGGTACCGGCGGCGTCTCGACGTTGACTTCCTTGAAGAAGCCCAGGCGCTCGAGGCGGGTCTTGGACTGGTCGATCAGGTAGGTCGAAGCCCAGCCACCTTCCATCTGACGCATTTCGCGGCGCAGCACTTCGTCTTCGGTCTTGGTGTTGCCGCGATAGTTGATGCGGTTGACGTAGGCACGCTTGCCCGGATCGACGACGAACATGATGTCGACGGTGTGATCCTGGTCGTTCGGCTGCGGCACGCCGTTGACGTTGGCGAAGGTGTAGCCTTCGTTGCCCAGACGACGGGTTATGAGGTCGGAGGTGGTGGTCATCACCTTGCGCGAGAACACCTGGCCCGGCTGCACCAGCAGCAGCGACTTGATCTGGTCTTCCGGCACTTTCAGGTCACCGGACAGCTTCACGTCGCGGACGGTGTACTTCTCGCCCTCGTTGATGTTGACGGTGATGTAGACGTGCTTCTTGTCCGGGGTGATCGACACCTGGGTGGACGCGATGTCCATGTTGATGTAGCCGCGGTCCAGGTAGTAGGAACGCAGCCGCTCCAGGTCACCGGAGAGCTTTTCCCGGGCGTACTTGTCGTCGTTCTTGAAGAACGACAGCCAGTTGGTGGTCTTGAGCTCGAACAACTGGCCGAGGGTCTCGTCGTCGAAGACCGTGTTACCCACCACGTTGATGTGCTGGATCGCGGCCACGGTGCCTTCGTTGATCTTGATCTTCAGGCCGACGCGGTTGCGCGGTTGCGGAACGACCTCTGCGTCGACCTCGGCGGAGTAGCGGCCCTGGGCAACGTACTGGCGCTGCAGTTCGTTACGCACGCCTTCCAGCGTCGCGCGCTGGAAGATTTCACCTTCGGCCAGGCCCGACTGCTTCAGGCCCTTCATCAGGTCTTCGGTGCTGATCGCCTTGTTGCCTTCGATCTCGATGCTCGACACCGAGGGGCGCTCGACCACGTTGATGATCAGGACATTGCCGTCGCGGTTCAGCTGAATGTCCTGGAAGAAGCCGGTCTTGAACAGCGAGCGGGTCGATTCGACCAGACGGCGGTCGTCGACCTGGTCACCGACGTTCAGCGGCAACGCGCCGAACACGCTGCCGGCGGACACCCGCTGCAGGCCGTTGACACGAATATCGGAGATGGTGAAGGACTCGGCGTGAACTTCAGCGATCATCAGTGCGGAGAGCACCGCAGTTAGCAGCAGACGTTTCATGAAGTCCTTTTATTCCAACTGGCAATAAACAACCTGCCGCGACAAGGCGGCAGGTTTTCGCGATTGAGCGAAGCTTTTATAGTCGACCCAGATCGTTGATCAGGGCGAGCAACATCACCCCGACGACCAAACTGATACCGATCTGGACCCCCCAACCTTGCACCCGATCCGAGAGCGGACGACCGCGCGCCCACTCGATCAGGTAGAACAGCAAATGCCCCCCATCCAGTACCGGGATGGGCAGCAGGTTCAGAACCCCCAGGCTTATGCTCAGGTAGGCCAGGAAATTCAGGAAATCCCCAACGCCCGACTGGGCTGAAGCGCCCGCCACTTTAGCAATGGTTATCGGTCCGCTCAAGTTTTTTACCGAGAGCTCCCCGAACAGCATTTTCTTCAGCGATTCGAGGGTAAGGACGCTCATGTTCCAGGTGCGGGAAAGTCCCTCGCCCACCGCCTCCAGCGGCCCATAGCTGACTTCGCGGAGCATCTTCGCCGGCCACTCGGCGGCCTTGACCCCGGCGCCCAGATAGCCGCCAGAAGCCTGGCCCTCGCCTTTGCGCGCCAGGGTGACGGCAACCTCGAGTGGCGCGCCGTCACGCTCGATGCGCAGGCTGACCTTTTTCTCGGGACGGGCACGGACTGCGTCGACCACCTGCTGCCAATCGGCCAGCTCCACGCCGTCGAGCGCCAGCAGCTTGTCACCGGTCTTGAGCCCGGCCGCGGCCGCCGGCCCTTTCGGATCGATCTCTGCCAGTACCGGCACCACAGCCGGACGCCATGGGCGCAGGCCTAGGGACTGGATCGGCTCGGGTTCGTCAACGCCCTTGAGCCATTGATTCAGGGAAACATTCAATTGGCGCTCGGCCGTCGCGCCCTCATCGAGCACCCCGATCCGCAACGTGCCGGTCTCGCCTAAACGGCGTACCAGTTGCAGATTGACCGCCGACCAGCCATTGGTCGGTTCGCCATCGATGGAAACGATTTCCTGGCCAACGCTCAGACCGGCGCTGGCCGCCAGGCTGCCAGCCTCGACGCCACCGATGACCGGACGTACCTGCTGCGAACCCAGCATGGCCACAACCCAGAAGAACAGGATGGCCAGCAGGAAGTTGGCGATGGGACCGGCGGCCACGATGGCAATACGCTGGCGAACCGACTTGCGATTGAACGACTGCTCGACCAGCGCCGGAGGAACCTCGCCCTCGCGCTCGTCGAGCATCTTGACGTAACCGCCCAGCGGAATAGCGGCGACGACGAACTCGGTACCGTGGCGATCATGCCAGCGCACCAGCGGCGTGCCGAAACCCACCGAGAAACGCAGGACCTTGACCCCGCAACGCCGCGCCACCCAGAAGTGGCCAAACTCGTGGAAGGTAACCAGCACACCCAGTGCAATCAGGGTGCCGACAATCATGTAGAGCGCAGTCATGTCCAATCTCCGGGTGACATTCGGCGGAGTCGGCCGCAGGCTTCAGCGGCCGTGGCGTCGCAGCCACTCCCGGGACAGCTCCCGGGCACGCTGGTCGGCGGCGAACACCGCCTCGAGGGTGGGCAATGCCACCACGGGCTCCTGGTCGAGCACCTGTTCGATCATACCCGCGATCTCCGGGAAGCGGATATGCCGCTGGAGAAACGCCTCGACGGCCACTTCGTTGGCGGCGTTGAGCACCGCCGGCGCACTGTTGCCCGCCTCGGCAGCCTGACGCGCCAGGCGCAGGCATGGGAAGCGCTGTTCGTCGGGCGCCTGGAAATCCAGACGGGCGATGGCGAACAAGTCCAGCGGCGCGACGCCCGAATCGATACGCTCTGGCCAGGCCAGGGCGTTGGAGATTGGCGTGCGCATGTCCGGGTTACCCAGCTGGGCAAGCACCGAGCCATCGACGTAATCCACCAGCGAATGGATGACGCTTTGCGGGTGTACCACCACTTCAATTTGGGACGGCTTGGCATCGAACAGCCAGCAGGCCTCGATCAGCTCCAGGCCTTTGTTCAGCATGCTGGCCGAATCGACCGAGATCTTGCGACCCATGGACCAGTTCGGGTGCGCGCAGGCCTGCTCCGGGGTTACATCCAGCAACACTTCGGCAGGGGTTTCGCGGAACGGCCCGCCTGAGGCGGTCAGCAGGATCCGGCGCACACCGACAGCACCCAGGCCACGGGCGTAGTCGCCGGGCATGCACTGGAAGATCGCGTTGTGCTCACTGTCGATCGGCAGCAACACCGAACCGCTGCGGCGCACCGCATCCATGAACAGGGCCCCGGACATCACCAGGGCCTCCTTGTTGGCGAGCAACACCTTCTTGCCCGCCTCGACCGCGGCCAGGGTCGGGCGCAGGCCGGCGGCGCCGACGATGGCCGCCATCACGGTGTCCACCTCTGACGCAGCGGCCACCTGGCACAATCCGGCCTCACCCTCGAGCACCTCGGTGGCGCAGCCCGCCGCGCCCAGCCCCTGACGCAGGCGCGTGGCCGCCTCGGCGCTCGGCACCACGGCAAACGCCGGACGATGACGCTTGCACAGGGTGAGCAGCTCATCGATGCGCGAATAGCCGCTCAGGGCGAACACCTGGTAACGATCAGGGTGCCGGGCAATGACGTCCAGCGTGCTAAGGCCGATGGAGCCAGTGGCTCCCAGCACGGTTATGCGTTGCACAGCACTCACATCACACCCCACTCAGCCGCCCACAACAGCACGGCAAACATCGGAATCGCCGCAGTCAGGCTGTCGATGCGATCGAGCACGCCGCCATGACCCGGCAGCAGATTGCTGCTGTCCTTGATGCCTTCACGGCGCTTGAACATGCTTTCGGTCAAGTCACCGACTACCGAAGACATCACCACCACCCCGGCGCCCAAGAGCCCCAGTAGCACCTGGCCGATACTCCAGTCACGGGCAAAGCCCACGGTCAGGGTGATCAGCAGACTGACCGCAAGACCGCCATAGACGCCCTCCCAGCTCTTGCCCGGGCTGACCTGCGGCGCCAGCTTGCGCTTGCCGAAGGCCCGACCGGAGAAGTAAGCGCCAATATCGGCAGCCCAGACCAGGACCATGACCGACAGGATCAGCCAGTTGCCCAATGGCCAGTGCTTGAGCAGCACCAACCCCTGCCAGGCAGGCAGCAGCACCAGCAGGCCGATCAGCAGGCGACAGGCGGCACTGCTCCACAGCTCGCCGCTGCGCGGGTAGGTCAGCACCAGCCAGGTGGCCAGGGCCCACCAGATCACCGATGCACCCAGCACCCAAGGCGCGAGGTCGGGCATCAGGTAGAGCAGCATCAGGCCGCCCGCCACCACGGCGGCGTAGGCAATGCGCAGCGGCTGCGCCACCAGGCCGGCCAGACGCGCCCACTCCCAGGCGCCGAGCGTTACCACGCAGCCGATGAACAGGGCGAAATCCCCACCGTTGAGCAGGAAGAAACCACCCAACGCGATCGGCAGCAGGATCAGCGCGGTAATGATGCGTTGTTTAAGCATTAAGCACGGGCTCCGGCTTCGACCTGCTCGCTGGTCTTACCGAAGCGTCGCTGGCGTGAAGCGAAATCGGCCAGCGCGTTGCGCATGGCCTCGTGTTTGAAGTCCGGCCAATAAAGGTCGGAGAAGTACAGCTCGGCGTAGGCCAGCTGCCACAACAGGAAGTTGCTGATGCGGTGCTCGCCACCGGTTCGGATGCACAGGTCGGGCAACGGCAGGTCACCGGTAGCCAGGCAGGTCTGCAGCAGATCCGGGGTGATGTCCTCGGGGCGAAGATGACCGGCCTGGACTTCTCGCGCCAGGCGTTGCGCGGCCTGGGCGATGTCCCATTGGCCGCCATAGTTGGCGGCGATCTGCAGGATGAAACGGTTGCTACCCACCGTCGCCGCTTCGGCTTCGCGCATCGCCGCCTGGAGCTCAGGGTGGAACCGCGAGCGATCACCGATGATGCGCAGGCTGATGTTATTGTCGTTCAGGCGCTTGGCCTCCCGACGCAATGCCGAGAAGAACAGTTCCATCAGCGCACCGACCTCCTCGGCCGGACGCTGCCAGTTTTCGCTGGAGAAGGCGAAGAGCGTGAGCACCTCGACCTTGGCCTCGGCGCAGACTTCGATCACCGCGCGAACGGCATCCACGCCGGCCTTGTGGCCGGCGACGCCGGGCAGAAGACGCTTCTTCGCCCAGCGGTTGTTGCCGTCCATGATGATCGCGACGTGACGCGGCACCGAGCCCGGTGCCGCTGACTTGGTCTTTTCCATTAAGAGAGCAACCCTGGCCTCAAACGGCCATCAGGTCCTTTTCCTTGGCCTTGAAGGCAGCATCGACCTCAGCAACGAACTTGTCGGTCAGCTTCTGGATCTCGTCAGCCGCGCGGCGCTCTTCGTCTTCGCTGATTTCCTTGTCCTTGGTCAGCTTCTTCAGATCGGCGAGGGCATCGCGACGCACGTTGCGCACTGCGACCTTGGCGTCCTCGGCAACGCCGCTGGCCTGCTTGGTGTAGCCCTTGCGGGTTTCTTCGGTCAGGGCCGGCATCGGCACACGAATGGTGGTGCCGGCGCTGGACGGGTTCAGGCCCAGGTCAGAGGTCAGGATGGCCTTTTCGATGGCGGCGCTGAGGTTCTTGTCGTGGGCGACGATCTTCAGGGTACGGGCGTCCTCGACGGTGATCGCGGCCACCTGGTTCAGCGGCATGTCGCTGCCCCAGGCCGGCACCTTGACGCTATCCAGGATGCTCGGGTGGGCGCGACCGGTGCGGATCGCCGCCAGGTTGCGGGCCAGGGCCTCGAGGGACTTGCCCATGCGCTCCTGGGCGTCTTTCTTGATGTCGTTGATCATTTTTGAACTTCCTCGATCAGAGTTCCTTCCGCACCACCATGCACAATATTGAGCAGGGCGCCGGGCTTGTTCATGTTGAAGACGCGCAGCGGCATCTTGTGATCGCGGCAAAGGCAGATTGCCGTCAGGTCCATTACGCCCAGCTTGCGATCCAGCACTTCATCGTAGGACAGATGATCGAACTTCTCGGCATGCGGGTCCTTGAATGGATCTGCAGTGTATACACCATCGACCTTGGTTGCCTTCAATACCACGTCGGCATCGATTTCGATGGCGCGCAGGCAAGCGGCGGAGTCGGTGGTGAAGAACGGGTTGCCGGTACCGGCAGCGAAGATTACGACTTCCTTGGAATTCAGGTGGCGCATGGCCTTGCGGCGATCGTAGTGATCGGTCACACCCACCATGGAGATAGCCGACATGACGATGGCGGTGATGTTCGCCCGCTCCAGCGCGTCGCGCATGGCCAGGCCGTTCATCACGGTGGCCAGCATGCCCATGTGGTCGCCGGTAACGCGGTCCATGCCGGCCGCACTGAGCGCCGCGCCACGGAACAGGTTGCCGCCACCGATCACCAGGCCGACCTGAACGCCGATGCCGACCAGCTGGCCGACTTCCAGCGCCATGCGATCCAGGACCTTGGGGTCGATCCCGAACTCTTCCGAGCCCATCAGGGCCTCGCCGCTAAGTTTGAGTAGAATGCGTTTATAGCGAGCCTGATGACCACTGCCCTGCTGAGCCATTGCGAATCTCTCCTGCGGCGTTTGTAAAAATCTGGCGGGCTGTTTCAGCCTGCGCGTAACTCTAGCGTGACGCACTTGATGCGTCAGCGAGCAACGGTCTCGTGAACCGCTCCCGCTTTGACAAAGAGGCTGCGCGCGTAAGCGGGCAGCCTCTTCGGGGCGACAGACGAATCCGTCTTACTGCTTGGCGGCAGCTACCTGGGCGGCAACTTCGGCAGCGAAGTCGTCAACCGGCTTCTCGATGCCTTCGCCGACCTTGAAGTAGGTGAAGGAAACGATTTCAGCACCGGCTTTCTTGGCCAGCGCGCCAACTTTGACTTCCGGATCCATGACGAAGGCTTGCTCTTTCAGCGAGGCTTCGGCTTTGAACTTGGAGATACGACCGTTGATCATGTTCTCAACGATGTTTTCCGGCTTGCCGGCGATCTTGTCGGCATTCAGTTGCAGGAAGACGTTCTTCTCGCGCTCGATGGCCTCGGCGGAGATTTCCGACGCGTCCAGGAACTCTGGGTTCGAGGCTGCAACGTGCATGGCGATGTTCTTGGCCAGGTCGACGTCGCCGCCTTTCAGGACAACAACGGCACCGATCTTGTTGCCGTGCAGGTAAGCGCCGACAACGTCGCCCTCAACGCGCACCAGGCGACGGATGTTGACGTTCTCGCCGCACTTGGCAACCAGGGCTTCACGAGCGGCTTCACGCGAGGCGATCAGCGGAGCTGCGTCGGTCAGCTTCTGAGCGAAGGCTTCTTCGAGGCTTTCGGCAACGAAGTTCTTGAAGTCGTCCTGCAGGGCCAGGAAGTCGGTCTGCGAGTTCACTTCCAGCAGAACGGCGGATTTACCGTCGGTCTTGACCGCGATAGCGCCTTCAGCAGCGACGTTGCCAGCCTTTTTGGCGGCCTTGATGGCGCCCGAGGCACGCATGTCGTCAATGGCTTTTTCGATGTCGCCGCCGGCCTTTTCCAGGGCCTTCTTGCAATCCATCATGCCTTCGCCGGTACGCTCGCGCAGTTCTTTGACCAGCGCCGCAGTAATTGCTGCCATTTCAAAATCCTCTTGGAAAGTTTTTCAACCATTCCACCCGCTCGTCACGGGCGTTAAATTCTGCAAATCGCTGCCTTTATATCAGCTCGCCCATGATGCGGGGCCGTTGCTGACAGCAGGATTTCAAGGTGGCAAAAAGGGGGCCAAGCCCCCTTTTTGCGTGCCAAGTCGACGCCAGGCGTCAATTACTCGGCAGCAGGTGCAGCCGCTTCTTCAGCGTAGACTTCAGTGCCGCCGGCAACGTTGTTGCGACCGCGGATGACGGCGTCAGCCATCGAAGTCATGTACAGCTCGATGGCGCGGATGGCGTCATCGTTACCTGGGATGATGTAGTCAACACCTTCCGGGCTGCTGTTGGTATCGACAACGCCGATGACCGGGATGCCCAGCTTGTTGGCTTCGGTGATGGCAATGCGCTCGTGGTCGACGTCGATCACGAACAGGGCATCAGGCAGGCCGCCCATGTCCTTGATACCACCCAGGCTGCGATCCAGCTTTTCCAGATCGCGCGAACGCATCAGGGCTTCTTTCTTGGTCAGCTTGGCAAAGGTGCCGTCTTCGGCCTGGGTTTCCAGGTCGCGCAGACGCTTGATCGAGGCGCGAATGGTCTTGTAGTTGGTCAGCATGCCGCCCAACCAACGGTGATCAACGTATGGCGAACCGCAACGAGCAGCTTGCTCGGCGACGATCTTGCCGGCGGAACGCTTGGTGCCGACGAACATGATCTTGTTCTTGCCCTGGGCCAGGCGCTCTACGAAGGACAGAGCTTCGTTGAACATTGGCAGGGTTTTTTCCAGGTTGATGATATGGATCTTGTTACGCGCGCCGAAAATGTACTTGCCCATTTTCGGGTTCCAGTAACGGGTCTGGTGGCCGAAGTGCACACCGGCCTTCAGCATATCGCGCATGTTGACTTGGGACATGATAGTTCCTTGATAAGTCGGGTTGGGCCTCCACGTATCCCAATGACCAACCCGTATTTCCAGGGAAACCGGGCACCCAGGCCATCGTGTCGACACGTGTGTGGGTTTGAGCTGACGGAGGACATCCCCCGAAAGCGGCGCATTTTATACCACAGGCCGAGCGCGAACGGAACCCGGATCATGCTTCGTCCGTCAGCGGCTTTTGCAGGCCCCGCGCTTTGCGGCCAGAATGCCTTCAATAGACCTCCGGATCCACGGGACTCTCCCGACAGATCGCCGCCGCGCTCTGGTAGAATCCGGTCTTTCCCGTTTGTTCGCGCCACACAGGGCGCCGTAGAGAGCCTGTTCATGACCGTCACCATTAAGACCGCAGAAGACATCGAGAAGATGCGCATCGCTGGCCGCCTGGCCGCCGAAGTGCTGGAAATGATCGAGGAACACGTCAAGCCCGGCGTCACCACCGAGGAACTCGACCGCCTGTGCCACGACTATATCGTCAACGTCCAGCAGGCGATCCCCGCGCCTCTCAACTACAAGGGTTTCCCCAAGTCGATCTGCACCTCGATCAACCATGTGGTCTGCCACGGCATTCCCAATGACAAGGCGCTAAAGGACGGCGACACCATCAACATCGACGTGACCGTGATCAAGGACGGCTATCACGGCGACACCAGCCGCATGTTCCATGTCGGCACCGTCGCGCCATGGGCCGAGCGCCTGTCCAAGGTCACTCAGGAGTGCCTGTACAAGGCCATCGAGCTGGTCAAGCCCGGCTGCCGTCTTGGCGACATTGGCGAGGTGATCCAGAAGCACGCCGAGAAGAACGGTTTTTCGGTGGTTCGCGAGTTCTGCGGTCACGGCATCGGCAAGGTGTTCCACGAAGAGCCGCAGATCCTCCATTACGGCCGCGCCGGCACTGGCATGGAGCTCAAGGAAGGCATGACCTTCACCATCGAGCCGATGATCAACCAGGGCAAGGCCGACACCAAGGTGCTTGGCGACGGCTGGACCGCCATCACCAAGGACCGCAAGCTCTCGGCCCAGTGGGAACACACCCTGGTAGTGACCGCCAACGGCTACGAGATCTTCACCCTGCGCAAGGACGACACCATTGCGCGCACCTCGGCCTGACACTGACTAACAGGAACGCGACTCGATGCCCCAGGTGGATCCCGAGCTGTTCGACCGCGGCCAGTTCCAGGCGGAACTGGCCCTCAAGGCAAGCCCTATCGCCGCTTTCAAGAAAGCCATCCGCATGGCCGGCGAGGTGCTCGACAAGCGTTTCCGTGAAGGCCGCGAGATCCGCCGGCTAATCGAGGATCGTGCCTGGTTCGTCGACAATATCCTGCAACAGGCCTGGCACCAGTTCAGCTGGGGCACGCCGGACGGCATCGCCCTGGTGGCGGTGGGCGGCTATGGCCGCGGCGAGTTGCACCCGTTCTCGGACATCGACCTGCTGATCCTGCTCGACGCCGCCGAGCACGAGCAGTACCGCGACGCCATCGAGCGCTTCCTCACGCTGCTGTGGGATATCGGCCTGGAAGTCGGCCAGAGCGTGCGCACCGTCGACGAATGCGCCGAGCAGGCCCGGGCCGACCTCACGGTCATCACCAACCTGATGGAAAGCCGCACCATCGCCGGCCCCGAGTCGCTGCGCCAACGCATGCTCGATGCCACCAGCACCGCGCACATGTGGCCGAGCAAGGAGTTCTTCCTGGCCAAACGCGCCGAGCTCAAGGCCCGCCACCACAAATACAACGACACCGAGTACAACCTCGAGCCCAACGTCAAGGGCGGGCCGGGCGGCCTGCGCGACATTCAAACGGTGCTCTGGGTGGCCCGGCGCCAGTACGGCACCCTGAACCTGCATGCCCTGGCCGGCGAGGATTTCCTGCTGGAGAGCGAGAACGAACTGCTGGCTTCGTCGCAGGCCTTCCTCTGGCGCGTGCGCTATGCCCTGCACATGCTCGCCGGGCGAGCCGAGGACCGCCTGCTGTTCGACCACCAGCGCAGCATCGCCGCGCTGCTGGGCTACACCGACGACAACCCCAAGCGCGCCATCGAACAGTTCATGCAGCAGTACTACCGGGTGGTAATGAGCATCAGCCAGCTGTGCGACCTGATCATCCAGCATTTCGAGGAAGTGATCCTCGCCGATGACGACAGCGGCGCCACCCAGCCGCTGAACGCGCGCTTCCGCCTGCACGACGGCTATATAGAAGCGGTCAACCCGAACGTTTTCCGGCGCACCCCCTTTGCCATGCTGGAGATCTTCGTGCTGATGGCCCAGCACCCCGAGATCAAGGGCGTGCGCGCCGACACCGTGCGCTTGCTGCGCGAGCATCGCCACCTGATCGACGACAAGTTCCGCAACGATATCCGCAACACCAGCCTGTTCATCGAGCTGTTCAAGTGCGAAATCGGCATCCACCGCAACCTGCGGCGGATGAACCGCTACGGCATCCTCGGCCGCTACCTGCCGGAGTTCGGCCTGATCGTCGGGCAGATGCAGCACGACCTGTTCCACATCTACACGGTCGATGCGCACACCCTCAACCTGATCAAGCACTTGCGCAAGCTGCAGTACACCCCGGTTTCCGAGAAATTTCCGCTGGCCAGCAAGCTCATGGGCCGCCTGCCCAAGCCCGAGCTGATCTACCTGGCCGGCCTCTACCACGACATCGGCAAGGGTCGCCAGGGCGATCACTCCGAGCTGGGCGCAGTGGACGCACAGGCCTTCTGCGCGCGCCACCAGCTACCGGCCTGGGACAGCCGGCTGATCGTCTGGCTGGTGCAGAACCACCTGGTGATGTCTACCACTGCGCAACGCAAGGACCTTTCCGACCCTCAGGTGATCAACGACTTCGCCCTGCACGTGGGCGACGAGACGCGCCTGGACTACCTCTACGTGCTGACCGTGGCCGACATCAACGCCACCAACCCCAGCCTGTGGAACTCCTGGCGGGCGAGCCTCTTGCGCCAGCTCTACACCGAGACCAAGCGCGCCTTGCGCCGGGGCCTGGAAAACCCGCTGGACCGCGAGGAGCAGATCCGCCAGACCCAGAGCGCCGCACTCGACATCCTGGTGCGCGAAGGGACCGACCCGGACGACGTCGAACAGCTCTGGTCGCAACTGGGTGACGACTACTTCCTCAAACACACCGCCGCCGACGTGGCCTGGCACAGCGACGCGATCCTCCAGCAGCCGGCCGACGGCGGGCCGCTGGTACTGATCAAGGAAACCACCCAGCGCGAGTTCGAGGGCGGCACGCAGATCTTCATCTATGCCCCCGACCAGCACGATTTCTTCGCCGTGACCGTGGCCGCCATGGCCCAGCTCAACCTGAACATCCACGACGCCCGGATCATCACCTCGAGCAGCCAGTTCACCCTCGACACCTACATTGTGCTCGATAACGACGGCGGCTCGATCGGCGACAATCCGCAGCGGGTCAGGCAGATCCGCGACGGCTTGACCGAAGCGCTTCGCACCCCCGAAGACTACCCGACGATCATCCAGCGCCGGGTGCCGCGCCAGCTCAAGCACTTTGACTTCCCGCCGCAGGTGACCATCCTCAACGACGCCCAACGGCCAGTGACCATCCTCGAGATCACCGCCCCGGACCGCCCCGGCCTGCTGGCACGGATCGGGCGGATCTTCCTGGAGTTCGACATCTCGCTGCAGAACGCCAAGATCGCCACCCTAGGCGAGCGCGTGGAGGACGTGTTCTTCATCACCGACGCCGACAACCAGCCGCTGTCCGACCCGCAGCTGTGCAGCCGCCTGCAGGAGGCCATCGTCCGGCAGCTGCAGGCCGGCCAGGCCAGCGATGCCAGCCCCACCCGCATGACCTTTTGACGATAACGAGACCTTGCGCCAATGAACCCAGCACTGACCCAGCTCCAGCCCTACCCGTTCGAGAAACTGCGTGCCCTGCTGGGGAGCGTGAAACCGGCGGCGGACAAACGCCCGATCGCCCTGTCAATCGGCGAGCCGAAGCACGAATCGCCGGCCTTCGTCGCCAAGGCCATGGCCGACAACCTCGACAAGCTGGCGGTCTACCCCAGCACCCTGGGCCTGCCGGCCCTGCGCCAGGCCATCGGCCAGTGGTGCGAGCGGCGCTTCGGCGTGCCAGTCGGCTGGCTGGACGCCGACCGCCATATCCTGCCGGTCAACGGCACCCGCGAGGCGCTGTTCGCCTTCACCCAGGCCGTGGTCGATCGCTCCGCGGACGGCCTGGTGGTCAGCCCCAACCCGTTCTACCAGATCTACGAAGGCGCGGCCCTGCTGGCCGGCGCCACGCCGCACTACCTGCCCTGCCTGGAAAACAACGGTTTCAACCCGGACTTCGACGCCGTGCCGGCCGACGTCTGGAAACGTTGCCAGATCCTGTTCCTGTGCTCCCCGGGCAACCCCACTGGCGCCCTGGTGCCGATGGACACCCTGAAAAAGCTGATCGCCCTGGCCGACGAGCACGACTTCGTGATCGCCGCCGACGAGTGCTACAGCGAGCTGTACTTCGACGAGGAAGCGCCACCACCGGGCCTGCTCAGCGCCTGCGCGGCACTGGGCCGAAATGACTTCAAGCGCTGCGTGGTGTTCCATAGCCTGTCCAAGCGCTCCAACTTGCCGGGCTTGCGCTCGGGCTTCGTCGCCGGCGACGCCGAAATCATCAAGCCGTTCCTGCTGTACCGCACCTACCACGGCTGCGCCATGCCGGTGCAGACCCAGCTGGCCAGCATCGCCGCCTGGCAGGACGAGGCCCATGTACGCGAAAACCGCGACCAGTACCGCGCCAAGTACGACGCCGTGCTCGACATCCTGCAGCCGGTGCTCGACGTGCAACGCCCGGACGGCAGTTTCTACCTGTGGGCCAAGGTACCGGGCAGCGATGCCGACTTCACCCGCGACCTGTTCGAGGCAGAGCATGTGACCGTGGTGCCGGGTTCGTACCTGTCCCGCGAAGTAGACGGAGTCAATCCGGGCGCCGGGCGCGTGCGCATGGCCCTGGTCGCGCCGCTGGCCGAATGCATCGAGGCGGCCGAGCGGATTCGCGCGTTCCTGGGCCGCTGATGGCAGGCGCCCCTCCTCAAAGGGGGGCGCAATCTCTATCGAGACAAGCATTAAGTACCGCTGGTGCAGAACACTGGCGACCGATAGTTGGCACCTATCAACCCCTGAAGGTGCACAACCATGTCCGATACTCTCGTGGCAAACGCGATCTACCGTCTACGCCAGAAGCTGCATCTGTCCCAGGCGATGAAGCCGCGCAAGAAACGCTCGGTGGCCGATTACTCTGTATTCTGGCGCCCCGGCCAGACACTCAGGATCTCGTTCATCGGCACGCCATGCCCCTGGCTCAAGAAATCGATTTTCGACACCGCGTGCCAATGGCTGAAATATGCCAACCTGAACTTCGAGCTCCTGGACAACGATGTCGACAAAGCCGAGATCCGCATCCAGACCGATGTGCAGGAGGGCGTGAATTTCAGTTTCCTGGGCAACCAGGCCTTGGACGTGGGCGGTGCCACCATGGCATTGGGGGTCAAGCTGTCGGACCCGCTGTTCGAGCCGTTCGTACTGCATGAGTTCGGACACGCATTGGGGATGGAGCATGAGCACCAACACCCAAGGGCCAACATACCCTGGGACCTTGACGCGGTGCGCCAAATGCTGGCCGTGGTCCTGGCCGACGAGGCCAACAACCCGAATGACCTCGACGACCTGATCGAAGAGGACCTTGCCACTCAGTTCCTGCCCTTGCCCGACAACGGCGACCTGCTCATCCTGCCCTATGACAGGCGGTCGATCATGCACTACCCCATCAGGCAGAAACTCACGCGCCACGCGTTCAAGCGCAGCCATAACCTGAAAATCAGCAAAAAGGACAAGCGCTTCATGCGCCTGGTCTATCCGGCTTCATGCCAATAACTAGCGGACCTGCCCGAGGTTGGCCTCGCTCAGGTCCAGCTCGCCTAGCACCTGACGCACCACTTCGTCCCCGACCAGGTGCTGGCGATGCAACTCGTACAACTCCAGCCGCTGCGCACGCAGGGCCCGCAGGCGTAAACGACGTTCGAGCAGATCCATCTGCTCGGCCAACGCCCGGGCCTCGGCACTGTCGTTGTAGCTGTCCAGCTCATCGCGGTATTCGGCCATCAGCCGCGCCTTGAGCTCGGTGGCCAGGGTCGCCTGGGCGGCATCCTGCGGCGCGTTGGCATCGATCACCTCCTCGGCCTCAAGCGCATGGATCGCCGCCTCGGCGGTGCGCCGCCAGGCCTCCTGCACCTCCTGGTGCAAGCGCTCGTCCGGGCTCTTGGTTACCCCGCGCAGCAAGAGAGGCAAGGCAATACAGGCGCTGACCAGCGACAGCAAAATCACTCCGGCGGCGATGAAGATGAGCAGGTCGCGCTCGGGAAACGCCTTGCCCGCGCCGATCAGCAGCGGCACCGACATCACGCCCGCCAGGGTCACAGCACCACGTACGCCGCCCAGGGTCAGCAACCAGCAGGAGCGCGCGGTCGGCATCAGCACCAGCGCAGGCTTGCCGCGCCAGCGTCTGACCACGCCGATAGCCCGCCAGATGCTCTGCACCCAGATGAACCGCAACAGCACCAGCGCAGCGAAGATCGCCACCACATCCAGGCAGCGCCAGGCCAGGGTCGTCCAGGCTGCGGCTTCGTCGGTCACCACTGCCTTGATGATGTCCGGCAATTGCAGCCCCAGCAGCAGGAAGATCAGGCCGTTGAAGGCAAACTCCAGCAGCGACCAGACACTGCGATTGAGCAAGCGCGTGCTGGTCTGCCGGGGCAGCAGGTCCAGCCAGCTCTGCATCATCCCGGCAGCCACCGCCGAGAGAATGCCGGATACGCCGAGCCGTTCAGCCAGTACGTAGGCGGCAAAGGGCAGCAGCAGCATGAATACCACGTGAGTCGCCGGGTCGTCCCAGCCGCGGGTGATCATCCACATACGCAGGCGCCCGACCAGCCAGCTCAGCGCCACCCCCACCGCCAGGCCGCCGAGGGCGACCAGGATGAAGGTCAGGCTGGCCTCGGTCAACGAGAACACTCCGGTGATCGCCGCCACCAGGGCGAACTTGAAGGTCACCAGGCCCGAGGCGTCATTCATCAGCGCCTCGCCCTGAAGCATGTGCATCAGCGGTGTCGGCAGGCGGTCCTGGGTGATGGCCGAGACGGCCACGGCGTCGGTGGGCGACAGCACCGCCGCCAGGGCGAAGGCCACCGCCAGCGGAATGCTCGGCAACAGCCAGTGGATGAAGTAGCCGGCGCCGACCACGGTGAACAGCACCAGCCCCACCGCCAGCGCCACCACGGGCCCGCGGATACGCCACAGTTCGCGCTTGGGCATGCGCCAGCCGTCGGCGAACAGCAGCGGCGGCAGGAACAGGAAAAGGAACAGCTCCGGGTCCAGCGCCACGTGCAGGCCCAGGGTCGGCCAGGCCAGCAAGGCGCCGGCGCCAATCTGCACCAGCGGCAGGGGCAGTGGCAGCACCCGCCCGACCAGTTTCGACACGCTCACCAGCATCAGCAGGATTAGAACGGTATAGGCTGACTGCATCGGCAAGCTTCCTGTTTGATCGGAGAAACCACAGCGAGGCGAAACTTCGCCATTGAAACAATATGTTAGCGGGGACTCGCTATCGTGGACCGCTGCACGATAGTCGCAGCCTGGCCGGGAATGTGTAACACAATGCTACGCGAGAAGCGGTGAAACACATCGGCGACGCCTTCCAGCCCGCAGCCGTGGCGCCAGCCCCATCGATACC
The DNA here is from genome assembly GCF_057480795.1 of Pseudomonas sp. P110(2024). Taxonomy (NCBI): domain Bacteria; kingdom Pseudomonadati; phylum Pseudomonadota; class Gammaproteobacteria; order Pseudomonadales; family Pseudomonadaceae; genus Pseudomonas; species Pseudomonas sp. P110(2024). The sequence continues at coordinate 19,172 of NZ_JBLIYT010000010.1, read as the reverse complement.
GCATAATCGGCCCACCCAATCTTCAAGGAGCATCGGGGACGCCTGGCCCGACCAGGCAGCCCCAGGCATTCAATGGCTTACACTCTCTACGGCATCAAAGCCTGCGACACCATGAAAAAGGCCCGCACCTGGCTTGAAGACAAGGCCATCGGCTACGACTTCCACGACTACAAGACCCAGGGCATCGACCGCGACAGCTTGAACCGCTGGTGCGACGAACATGGCTGGGAAGTCGTGCTGAACCGCGCCGGGACCACCTTCCGCAAGCTCGACGACGCCAGCAAGGCCGACCTCGACCAGGCCAAGGCCGTCGAACTGATGCTCGCCCAACCGTCGATGATCAAACGCCCGGTGCTCGACCTCGGCGAGCGTACCCTGGTCGGCTTCAAGCCTGACCTGTACGCCGCGGCGCTGGCCTGATCCCGCATTACGCTCCATCCCCTTTTCGTACGAGGTAATCGCATGTCTCAATCGCTGTTCAGCCTGGCCTTCGGTGTCGGCACCCAGAACCGCCAGGGCACCTGGCTGGAAGTCTTCTACGCACAACCCGTGCTCAAGCCATCCGCCGAGCTGGTCGCAGCCGTCGCACCAGTGCTGGGCTACGAAGGGGGCAACCAGGCCATCGCCTTCACCACCGCCCAGGCCGCCCAACTGGCCGACGCACTCAAGGGCGTCGATGCCGCCCAGGCCGCCCTGCTGACCCGCCTGGCCGAAAGCCACAAGCCGCTGGTCGCCACCCTGCTGGCCGAAGACGGCGCGCTGACCTCCACCCCAGAGGCCTACCTCAAGCTGCACCTGCTGTCGCACCGCCTGGTCAAGCCGCACGGCGTGTCGCTGGCCGGCATCTTCCCGCTGCTGCCGAACGTCGCCTGGACCAACCAGGGCGCGGTCGACCTGGCCGAGCTGGCCGAGTTGCAACTGGAAGCGCGCCTGAAAGGCGAACTGCTGGAAGTGTTCTCGGTGGACAAGTTCCCGAAGATGACCGACTACGTCGTGCCGGCCGGCGTGCGTATCGCCGACACCGCCCGCGTGCGCCTGGGCGCCTACATCGGCGAAGGCACCACCATCATGCACGAAGGTTTCGTCAACTTTAACGCCGGCACCGAAGGCCCGGGCATGATCGAAGGCCGCGTCTCCGCCGGCGTATTCGTCGGCAAGGGTTCGGACCTGGGCGGCGGCTGCTCGACCATGGGCACCCTGTCCGGTGGCGGCAACATCGTCATCAAGGTCGGCGAAGGCTGCCTGATTGGCGCCAACGCCGGCATCGGCATCCCGCTGGGCGACCGCAACACCGTCGAGGCCGGCCTGTACATCACCGCCGGGACCAAGGTGAACCTGCTGGACGAGAACAACCAGCTGGTCAAGGTGGTCAAGGCCCGCGACCTGGCCGGCCAGACCGACCTGCTGTTCCGTCGCAACTCGCTCAATGGCGCGGTGGAGTGCAAGACTCACAAGTCGGCCATCGAGCTGAACGAGGCGCTGCACGCGCACAACTGAGAACCCGCCTGGGTTTGAAGTGATAAGATCGGGTCTGCTCCCAGGTTTTGCCTGTGGGCAGACCCGATTTTTCTTTCCAGGCCCCGCTAACATGTTCCAGCCCTCCCCCTGGCGTGCCGATTTCCCCGCCATCGGCGCCCTGCAACGGCAGCACCAGACCTACCTGGACAGCGCCGCCACCACCCAGAAGCCCCAGGCTCTGCTGGATGCCCTGGGTCATTACTATGGCCATGGCGCCGCCAACGTGCACCGCGCCCAGCACCTGCCCGGCGCCCTGGCCACCCAAGCCTTCGAGGGCACTCGCGACAAGCTCGCTGCCTGGCTCAATGCCGCCGACGCGCGGCAGATCGTCTTCACCCATGGTGCTACCTCGGCCCTGAACTTGCTGGCCTATGGCCTGGAGCACCGCTTCGAGGCCGGTGACGAGATTGTCGTCAGCGCGTTGGAACACCACGCCAATCTCCTGCCCTGGCAACAGTTGGCGCACCGACGTCAGCTGCGCCTGGTAGTACTGCCGGTGAACGATCTGGGGCAGGTAGATCTGGAACAAGCGCTGCAACTGATCGGCCCGCGCACCCGCGTGCTGGCGATCAGCCAACTGTCCAATGTGCTGGGGACCTGGCAGCCTCTGGCGCCGTTGCTGGCCCATGCCCGCGCCCAGGGCGTGCTGAGCGTGGTCGATGGCGCCCAGGGCGTGGTCCACGGGCGCCACGATGTGCAGCAGCTGGACTGCGACTTCTATGTGTTCTCCAGCCACAAGCTGTACGGCCCGGATGGCGTCGGCGTGCTGTACGGTCGCCAGCAGGCGCTGGCACTGCTGCGCCACTGGCAGTACGGCGGCGAGATGGTGCAGTTGGCGGACTACCAGGAGGCCAGCTTCCGCCCGGCACCGCTGGGATTCGAGGCCGGCACGCCGCCGATCGCCGGTGTCATTGGCCTGGGCGCCACCCTGGACTACCTGGCCAGCCTTGATGCCAATGCCGTGGCCGCCCATGAGGCCACCTTGCACCAGCACCTGGTGCGCGGCCTGGCCGATCGCGAGGGGGTTCGCCTGCTTGGCTCACCGCACGCGGCACTCGCCAGCTTCGTCATTGACGGGGTGCACAACGCCGATATTGCCCATCTGCTGACCGAACAGGGCATCGCCGTGCGCGCCGGGCATCATTGCGCCATGCCGCTGCTCAGGCATCTGGGCCTGGACGGCGCGATCCGCGTGTCGCTGGGGCTTTACAGCGACAGCGACGACCTGCAACGGTTCTTCGACGCACTCGATCAGGGCCTGGAGCTGCTGCGATGAGCCTGTCGGCCGAGGCCAGCCAGGCGCTGGAGAGCTTCAAGCAAGCGCGCGGTTGGGAGCAGCGGGCGCGGTTGCTGATGCAATGGGGTGATCGGCTGGAGCCGCTGGACGACAGCGAGAAGATCGAGGCCAACCGAGTGCATGGCTGCGAGAGCCTGGTGTGGCTGGTGGCCCAACAAGAAAAGGGTCAGTGGCATTTCAAAGCCGCTAGTGATGCACGGCTGTTGCGCGGCTTGCTTGCACTGTTGCTAGTGCGGGTGCAGGGCTTGGCGAGCGATCGATTGGCAGCGCTCGACCTGAGCGCCTGGTTTACCCAGTTGGGGCTTGAGCGGCAGTTGTCTCCGTCGCGCAGCAATGGGCTGCATGCGGTGTTGCTAAAGATGGCCGAACTCGCTACCCAAGCCTGAATCGCTGTTGGATTCATCGCGGGGCAAGCCCGCGATAACCTATTCGGCCTTGATCCGCTCAGAAGGCCGCCGCGCCCCGGCCACCAGCTTCTCCACGGCCTTGCTCGCCGCGACCATGCCGAAGGTCGCGGTCACCATCATCACCGCGCCGAATCCACCGGCGCAGTCCAGGCGCACGCCTTCACCGACAAAGCTCTTCTGCAGGCACACGCTGCCGTCGCCCTTGGGGTAGCGCAGCTGTTCGCTGGAAAACACGCACGGCACGCCATAGTTGCGGCTGGTGTTGCGCGAGAAATTGTAGTCCCGGCGCAGGGTCGAGCGCACCCGTGAAGCCAACGGGTCGTTGAAGGTCTTGTTGAGGTCGCCGATCTGGATCTGGGTCGGATCGATCTGCCCGCCGGCGCCACCGGTGGTGACGATGGCAATCTTGCGGCGGCGGCACCAGGCGATCAGCGCCGCCTTGGCCATCACGCTGTCGATGCAGTCGATCACGCAGTCCATCTGCTCGGTGATGTGCTCGGCCATGGTCTCGCGGGTGACGAAATCGGCCACCGCGTGCACCGTGCAGGCCGGGTTGATCGCCCGCAGGCGCTCGGCCATCACCTCGACCTTGGCCCGGCCGACCTGGCCTTCGAGGGCGTGAGCCTGGCGGTTGGTGTTGCTCACGCAGACATCGTCCAGATCGAACAGGCTGATCTCGCCCACGCCGCTGCGGGCAAGCGCTTCGGCCGCCCACGAACCGACGCCGCCAATGCCGACGATGGCCACATGGGCCTGGCGCAAGCGTTGCAAACCGTCGTCGCCGTAGAGCCGGGCGACGCCGGCAAAGCGTGGATCTTCTGTGCTCATGCTGATACCCCGAAAAAACCGGCGCGCATTATAGGCCAAGCCATGGGTTCGCGGGCAAAGCGCGCCACCCGATCATGCCGCCAGGACATGCCAGAGCGGCCACGGGTTGGAAAAAGTCCTACCAAGCCTGCTTTAATGTCCTATCAAGTAACTATATCTGGACGGCAGGCAGGCGGACTGAGAACTACATCCCCTGCCGATAATCCAACGGGTTACCTTCCCCGGAATCCGTGGACCCACGCCCCAGCGGCTACGCCTCGCGCCCTTCTTCGGAACCTCGAACACCTATGCCATCACGCAAATTCGGTCTCAACCTGGTAGTGGTCCTGGCCATCGCCGCGCTGTTCACCGGGTTCTGGGCCTTGATCAACCGCCCGGTATCCGCCCCCGCCTGGCCGGAACAGATTTCCGGTTTTTCCTACTCGCCCTTCCGTCTCGGCCAAAGCCCACAGAAGGGCCAGTACCCCAGCGAGGATGAGATCCGCCAGGACCTTGAGCAACTGAACAAGCTGACCGACAACATCCGTATCTACACCGTCGAAGGTACCCAGGCCGAGGTGCCGCGCCTGGCCGAGGAGCTTGGCCTGCGCATCACCCTGGGAATCTGGATCAGCAACGACCAGGAACGCAACGAGCGGGAGATCGAAAAGGCCATCGGCCTGGCCAACACTTCGCGCAGCGTGGTGCGGGTGGTCGTCGGCAACGAGGCGTTGTTCCGCGAGGAAGTTAGCGCCGAGCAGTTGATCGGCTACCTCGACCGGGTCCGTGCCGCGGTCAAGGTGCCGGTGACCACCAGTGAGCAGTGGCACATCTGGAAGGAGCACCCGGAGCTGGCGAAACACGTCGACCTGATCGCCGCGCACATCCTGCCCTACTGGGAGTTCGTGCCCATGAAGGACTCGGTGCAGTTCGTCCTCGACCGCGCCCGCGAGTTGCGCAAGCAATTCCCACGCAAGCCGCTGCTGCTCTCGGAGGTCGGCTGGCCGAGCAACGGCCGCATGCGTGGCGGCGCCGACGCCACCCAGGCCGACCAGGCCATCTACCTGCGCACCCTGGTCAACACCCTCAACCGCCGCGGCTACAACTACTTCGTCATCGAGGCCTACGACCAGCCTTGGAAGGCCAGCGACGAAGGCTCGGTGGGCGCCTATTGGGGCGTGTACAACGCCGAGCGCCAGCAGAAATTCAACTTTGAAGGCCCGATCGTGGCGATCCCGCAATGGCGCGCCCTGGCCGTGGCCTCGGTGGTGCTGGCGATGATCGCCCTGGCCATCCTGCTGATCGACGGCTCGGCCCTGCGCCAGCGCGGGCGTACCTTCCTCACCTTCATCACCTTCCTGTGCGGGTCGGTGCTGGTGTGGATCGCCTACGACTACAGCCAGCAGTACAGCACCTGGTTCAGCCTGACGGTCGGTGTACTGCTGGCGCTGGGCGCCCTCGGGGTGTTCATCGTGCTGCTGACCGAGGCCCACGAACTGGCCGAGGCAGTGTGGATCCACAAGCGCCGCCGTGAGTTCCTGCCCGTGCAGGGCGACAGCGCCTATCGCCCGAAGGTCTCGGTGCACGTGCCGTGCTACAACGAGCCGCCGGAGATGGTGAAGCAGACCCTGGATGCCCTCGCCGCGCTGGACTACCCGGACTACGAAGTGCTGGTGATCGACAACAACACCAAGGACCCAGCCGTGTGGGAACCGCTCAAGGCCCACTGCGAGAAGCTCGGCGAGCGCTTCAGGTTCTTCCACGTCGCGCCACTGGCCGGCTTCAAGGGCGGCGCGCTGAACTACCTGATCCCGCACACGGCCAAGGACGCCGAGGTGATCGCGGTGATCGACTCCGACTACTGTGTCGACCGCAATTGGCTCAAGCACATGGTGCCGCACTTCGCCGACCCGAAGATCGCCGTGGTGCAATCGCCCCAGGACTACCGCGACCAACACGAGAGCGCGTTCAAGAAGCTGTGCTACAGCGAATACAAGGGCTTCTTCCATATCGGCATGGTCACCCGCAACGACCGTGACGCGATCATCCAGCACGGCACCATGACCATGACCAGGCGCAGCGTGCTCGATGAACTGGGCTGGGCCGAGTGGTGCATCTGCGAGGATGCCGAGCTTGGCCTGCGCGTGTTCGAGAAGGGTCTGTCGGCGGCCTACGCCCACAACAGCTACGGCAAGGGCCTGATGCCCGACACCTTCATCGACTTCAAGAAGCAGCGCTTCCGCTGGGCCTACGGCGCCATCCAGATCATCAAGCACCACGCCGGCGCCCTGCTGCGTGGCAAGGGCAGCGAGCTGACCCGTGGCCAGCGCTACCACTTCCTGGCCGGCTGGCTGCCTTGGATTGCCGATGGCATGAACATTTTCTTCACCGTCGGCGCGCTGCTGTGGTCGGCGGCGATGATCATCGTGCCGCACCGGGTCGACCCGCCGCTGATGATGTTCGCCATTCCGCCGCTGGCGCTGTTCTTCTTCAAGGTCGGCAAGATCGTCTTCCTCTACCGCCGCGCGGTGGGCGTCAACCTGAAGGATGCCTTCGCCGCCGCGCTGGCGGGGCTGGCGCTGTCGCACACCATCGCCAAGGCGGTGCTGTACGGGTTCTTCACCAGCAGCATGCCGTTCTTCCGCACGCCAAAGAATGCCGACAGCCACGGTGTGCTGGTGGCGATCTCCGAGGCCCGCGAAGAACTGTTCATCATGTTGTTGTTGTGGGGTGCTGCACTGGGGATCTACCTGGTACAGGGGCTGCCGAGTTCGGACATGCGCTTCTGGGTAGCGATGCTGCTGGTGCAGTCGTTGCCATACCTGGCGGCGCTGGTGATGGCGTTGCTGTCGTCGTTGCCCAAGCCCTCCGAAAAGGTTGCAGAGCCACAACAGGCTTGAGATCGCCGGGGGCGCGTTGTGCCCCTTTCGCGACACAAGGCTGCTCCCACAGGATCACCGCAGCCCAGAAGGCCTGTGCAACTCCTGTGGGAGCGGCCTTGTGTCGCGAAAGGGCCGCACAGCGGCCCCATCGGCCCGTCAGTTTGATATAAGATAACGCCCCTCAGTTTCCCGCCTTGCCATGCCCCGGAGTCCCTCAATGACGGCCCCAGCCGAGCTCTCGCCTACCCTGCAACTGGCCTGCGACCTGATCCGTCGCCCCTCGGTCACCCCGGTCGATGCCGACTGCCAGACCCAGATGATGAACCGCCTGGGCGCCGTCGGCTTCCAGCTCGAGCCAATGCGTATCGAGGACGTCGACAATTTCTGGGCCACCCATGGCACCCAGGATGGCCCGGTGCTGTGCTTCGCCGGCCACACCGACGTGGTCCCCACCGGCCCGGTGCAGCAATGGCAGCATGAGCCGTTCGAGGCGCTGATCGATGCCGACGGCATGCTCTGCGGACGTGGCGCCGCCGACATGAAGGGCAGCCTGGCATCCATGGTGGTGGCCAGCGAGCGCTTCGTGCACGACTACCCGAACCATCGCGGCAAGGTCGCCTTCCTGATCACCAGCGACGAGGAAGGCCCGGCCCACCATGGCACCAAGGCCGTGGTCGAGCGCCTCAAGGCACGCAACGAACGCCTGGACTGGTGCATCGTCGGCGAGCCGTCCAGCACCACCCTGCTCGGTGACGTGGTCAAGAACGGCCGTCGCGGCTCGCTTGGCGCCAAGCTGACCGTGCGCGGCAAGCAAGGCCACGTGGCCTATCCGCATCTGGCGCGCAACCCGATCCACCTGGCCGCGCCGGCCCTGGCGGAACTTGCCGCCGAGCACTGGGACGAAGGCAACGCGTTCTTCCCGCCGACCAGCTTCCAGATCTCCAACCTCAACTCCGGCACCGGAGCCTCCAACGTGGTCCCGGGCGAGCTGACCGCGCTGTTCAACTTCCGCTTCTCCACAGAATCGACGGTCGAGGGCCTGCAGCAGCGCGTCGCGGCGATCCTCGACAGGCATCAGCTGGAATGGAGCATCGACTGGGCGCTGTCGGGCCTGCCGTTCCTCACAGAGCCGGGCGACCTGCTCGATGCGGTGTCGTCGAGCATCAAGGCGGTCACCGGTCGCGAGACCCGTCCGTCGACCAGCGGCGGCACTTCCGACGGCCGCTTCATCGCCACCATGGGCACCCAGGTGGTCGAGCTCGGTCCGGTCAACGCCACCATCCACCAGGTGGACGAACGCATCCTGGCCAGCGACCTCGACCTGCTGACCGAAATCTACTACCAGACCCTGGTGCGGTTGCTCGCCTGATGCTCGCCTGCCCACTCTGCCAGGCCCCCCTGGCGCGACTCGACAATGGCGTGGCCTGCCCCGCCGGCCACCGTTTCGACCGCGCCCGCCAGGGCTACCTGAACCTGCTGCCGGTGCAGCACAAGAACAGCCGCGATCCGGGCGATAACCAGGCCATGGTCGAAGCCCGCCGCGACTTCCTCGACGCCGGCCACTATGCGCCGGTGGCCCGGCGCCTGGCGCAACTGGCCGCCGAGCGCCAGCCCCAGGCCTGGCTGGACATCGGCTGCGGCGAAGGCTACTACACCGCGCAGATCGCCCAGGCCTTGCCGGCGGCCGACGGCTACGCCCTGGATATCTCCCGCGAGGCGGTCAAGCGCGCCTGCCGCCGCGCCCCCGAGGTGACCTGGATGGTCGCCAGCATGGCCCGAGTGCCCATGGCCGATGCCAGCTGCGGTTTCATCGCCAGCGTGTTCAGCCCGCTCGACTGGCAGGAGGCCAAGCGCCTGCTGGCACCCGGCGGCGGCCTGATGCGGGTCGGCCCAACCAGCGGCCACCTGATGGAACTGCGCGAGGTGCTCTACGATGAAGTGCGCCCTTACGCCGACGACAAGCACCTGGCCCTGGTCCCCGAAGGCATGGCCCACGCCCACGGCGAGATTCTCGAGTTCCGCCTGACCCTGGCCGACGCCAAGGCCCGCGCCGACCTGCTGGCCATGACCCCGCACGGCTGGCGCGCCAGCGCCGAGAAGCGCGCGCGGGTGATCGACCAGCCCGAACCCTTCGAGGTCACCGTTTCCATGCGTTATGACTATTTCGTGCGCCAAGACTGAGCACACTGGAGCCCCCCATGCGTCAACCCGATATCGAGATCTACCTCAAGGACGACGACGTCGACCACAAGCAGATCGCCGACTGGCTCACCCAGGCCCTGGGGCCGTGCAGCGAATGGAAGCAGAAGGGCCAGACCTTCAAGTGCACGGCCGGTAACATTCCGGTCACTTGGTTACCGAAGGCTGTGGGAAAATGGAACAGCCTGTACCTGGAAAGCGACCAGACCCCGTGGGCCGACGACATCGCCTGCGCCCGGGCGGCATTTGCCGCGCTCAACGTCGAAGTGCGTTGCGCGCCAGGCAGCTGGACGGAGGAAGACGGGGAAGAAGATGCAGACCGTTGGATCCGCATCAGCGCCGACGGTGAACAGGAAATCACCTGGCGCACTCACTGAAGGCGTTCGCATCAGGCTGCAAGTTCCACGGTCAACTTGCAGCTTGAGCGTTAAGCCTCGAGGCTCAGAGCCCTACCACGTCCTCGGCCTGCAGGCCTTTCTGGCCTTGCACGAGGGCGTACTCGACCTGCTGCCCTTCGACCAGGGTGCGATGCCCCTCACCGCGGATAGCCCGATAGTGGACGAACACGTCCGCACCACCTTCGCGCTGAATGAAGCCATAACCCTTGGCATCGTTGAACCACTTCACATTCCCAGTCTCACGAGACGACATCTGAACTACTCCGGATTTTTATTTTGAAGATCGCCTTGCTGGCGCGGGTTCACCATCCGCGCCGACGCAGCTTGCACAAATATCCTGCAAGCGGCAGGCCGAGTATATGACAGGGAACAAAAAAAATTCATGACAGGGTCATTTTTGGCCGAATTTTGCTGAACTTACGCAGATACGGCAGACTAACGGGCTGTAAAACACGAAAACTTTCACCCAGGGCCCCACCCCATGACCCGTTCTCCCCTGCGCCGCCTCATCTTCGGCGCCCTGCGTCGCGTTCTCTACCTGTGGGTGCGCTCCGAAACCATCAACCAATCCTCGCTGACGCTCAAGCTCGACCGTAGCCGACCGGTGTTCTACGCCCTCTCCTCGCCGTCGCTCACCGACCTGGCCGTGATCGACCACGAGTGCACCAAGGCGGGGCTGCCACGCCCAGTGCTGCCGGTGGCTGTCGGCCCATTGCAGGAGCCTGCGGCGTTCTTCTACCTGACCCCCGAGCCTGACTGGCTCGGCCGCCAGGACAAACGCGGCGCGCCACCGACGCTGGAGCGCCTGGTTGCGGCGATCAGCCAGCACGCCGAGGAAGACGCGCAAATCATTCCGGTCAGCGTGTTCTGGGGCCAGACCCCCGCCAGCGAGTCGAGTCCGTGGAAGCTGCTGTTCGCCGACAGCTGGGCCGTCACCGGCCGCCTGCGCCGCCTGCTCAGCGTGCTGATCCTGGGGCGCAAGACCCGGGTGCAGTTCTCCGCGCCGATCCACCTGCGCGAACTGGTGCAGCACAACAAGGGCCACGAGCGCACCGTGCGCATGGCCCAGCGCATGATGCGCGTGCATTTCCGCAACCTGAAGACCGCGGTGATCGGCCCCGACATCTCGCACCGACGCAACCTGGTCAAGGGCCTGGTGCACGACCCGCTGGTGCGCCAGGCCATCAGCGACGAGGCCGACCGCGAGAAGATCCCCTACGCCAAGGCCGAGGCCAAGGCGCTGCACTACGGCAACGAGATCGCCTCGGACTACACCTACACCGCCATCCGCTTCCTCGAAGTGGTGCTCAGCTGGTTCTGGAACAAGATCTACGACGGCATCAAGGTCAACCACATTGAGCAGGTGCAGGGCATCGCCCCCGGTCACGAGGTGATCTACGTGCCCTGCCACCGCAGCCACATCGACTACCTGCTGCTGTCCTACCTGCTGTTCCGCAATGGCCTGACGCCGCCGCACATCGCCGCCGGCATCAACCTCAACATGCCGGTGATCGGCGGCCTGCTGCGCCGCGGCGGCGCCTTCTTCATGCGCCGCACGTTCAAGGGCAACCCGCTGTACACCGCGGTGTTCAACGAGTACCTGCACACCCTGTTCACCAAGGGTTTCCCGGTGGAGTACTTCGTCGAGGGCGGCCGTTCGCGCACCGGGCGCATGCTGCAGCCGCGCACCGGCATGCTGGCGATCACCCTGCGCAGCTTCCTGCGCTCCTCGCGCACGCCGATCGTCTTCGTCCCGGTGTACATCGGCTACGAGCGGGTGCTCGAAGGCCGCACCTACCTGGGCGAACTGCGCGGCGCCAGCAAGAAGAAAGAATCGATCTTCGACATCTTCAAGGTCATCGGCGCGCTCAAGCAGCGCTTCGGCCAGGTCTACGTCAACTTCGGCGAGCCGATCCGCCTCAATAGCTTCCTCGACGAACAGCAGCCCGGCTGGCGCGATCAGCCGCTCGGCCCGCAGTTCCGACCGGCCTGGCTCAACGACACCACCACCCGCCTGGGTGAGACCGTCGCCCGTCACCTGAACGAAGCTGCGGCGATCAACCCGGTCAACCTGGTGGCTCTGGCCCTGCTGTCGACCAGCCGCTTGGCCCTGGACGAGCGCGCCCTGACCCGCGTGCTCGACCTGTACCTGACCCTGCTGCGCCAGGTGCCCTACTCGCCGCACACCACCCTGCCAGAAGGTGACGGCAAGGCGCTGATCGACCACGTGCTGGGCATGGACCTGCTGGCCGAGCAGAAGGATGCGCTGGGCCGGATCCTCTACCTGGACGAAGCCAACGCGGTGCTGATGACCTACTACCGCAATAACGTGCTGCACATCTTCGCCCTACCGGGGCTGCTGGCGAGCTTCTTCCTCAGCAGCTCGCGCATGAGCCGCGACCTGCTGGGCCAGTACGTGCGAGCGTTGTATCCGTACCTGCAGGCCGAGCTGTTCCTGCGCTGGACGCCCGAGCAACTGGACGAGGTGATCGACCAATGGCTGACAGCGCTGGTCGAGCAGGGGCTGCTACGCCGGGAGCAGGACATCTACATGCGCCCGGCCCCCAGCTCGCGGCAGTTCGTCCTGCTGACGCTGCTGGCGCGCACCATCACCCAGACCCTGCAGCGCTTCTACATGGCCACCTCGTTGCTGCTCAACAGCGGCCAGCACACGCTGAGTGCCGAGGAGCTGGAGGAGCTGTGTGTGATGATGGCCCAGCGCCTGTCGATCCTGCATGGCCTGAACGCCCCGGAGTTCTTCGACAAGACCCTGTTCCGCCACTTCATCCAGACCCTGGTGCGCGAAGGCGTGCTGCAGCCGGACACCGATGGCAAGCTGGGCTACCACGACAAGCTCGCCGAGCTGGCCGAAGGCGTGGCCAAGCGGGTACTGTCGGCGGAGCTGCGCCTGTCGATCCGCCAGGTAGCCTTGCACCGCGATGAAACACCGGAACCTGTGGCGGTTGAGTGAACTGGCCCGATCCCGGTCTACCCGATACGCTGAACCTGCTCCATTCTGCCCATAAGGAAATCCCCATGATTCGCTCCTCCTTGCGCTTCACCACCCTGTGCGCCGGCCTGCTGCTGTCGGCCAGCGCCCTGGCCCTGTCGCTGGGCGACCTGTCCCAGAGCGACGCCTCCGGCGGCCTGAAGGACGCCCTCACCCAAGGCGCGCAGATCGCCGTCAAGCAATTGAGCACCCCCGGCGGTTTCAGCAACAACCCCGACGTGCGCATCGAGCTGCCGGGCAACCTCGGCAAGGCCGCCAAGGCCATGAAGATGTTCGGCAAGGGTGAACAGGTCGAAGCCCTGGAGACCAGCATGAACAAGGCCGCCGAGGCCGCTGTGCCGCAAGCCCAGGCGATCCTGGTGGACGCGGTGAAGAAGATGACCGTGACCGATGCCAAAGGCATCCTCAGCGGCGGCCAGGACTCGGCCACCCAGTACCTGAACAAGAGCAGCCGCGAGCAGATCCGCGCCAAGTTCCTGCCGATCGTCAAGCAGGCCACCGACAAGGTCGGCCTGGCCCAGCAGTACAACAACTTCGCCGGGCAGGCCGCAGGCCTGGGCGTGGTCGACGCCAAGAGCGCCAACATCGAGAACTACGTGACCGAGAAGGCGCTGGACGGTCTGTTCGAGATGATCGCCAAGCAGGAAGAGAGCATTCGCCAGAACCCGGCCGGTGCCGCGACCAGCCTGGCCAAGAAGGTGTTCGGCGCACTCTGAGGCGTCGGTTCCGATCGCGGGTCAAGCCCGCTCCCACCGTGGGAGCGGGCTTGACCCGCGATGTTGTCAGTCCTTCCTGACCCTGAACCACGCCGCATACAACGCCGGCAGGAACAACAGGGTCAACACCGTGGCGACGATCAACCCACCCATGATCGCCACCGCCATCGGCCCGTAGAACACGCTCCTCGACAGCGGAATCATCGCCAGCACCGCCGCCAGCGCGGTCAGCACGATCGGCCGGAAGCGCCGCACCGTGGCCTCGATGATCGCCTGCCAACGCGCCATCCCGGCGGCGATATCCTGTTCGATCTGGTCTACCAGGATCACCGAGTTACGCATGATCATCCCCGCCAGGGCGATGGTCCCGAGCATGGCGACGAAGCCGAACGGCTGGCGGAACACCAGCAGGAACAGGGTCACGCCGATCAGCCCCAGGGGCGCGGTGAGGAACACCATGAACATCCGCGAGAAACTGCGCAGCTGGATCATCAGCAGGCTCAGCACCACCACGATGAACAAGGGCATGCCGGCGTTCACCGAGCGCTGGCCACGCTCGGAGTCCTCCACTGTGCCGCCCACTTCCAGCAGGTAGCCATCGGGCAACTCGTCCTTGATCTGGGCCAGGGTCGGCTGGATCTGCTTGACCAGGGTCGCCGGCTGCTCCTTGTCGTAGATATCGGCGCGCACGGTGACAGTGGGCAAGCGGTTACGGTGCCAGATGATGCCTTCCTCGAAGCCGTATTCCAGGGTCGCCACCTGCGACAGGGCCACGCTCTGGCCGTTGTCGGTGGGTACCGCCAGGCTGCCCAGGTTACCCAACTCGCGCCGCTCCTCCGGGGTGCCGCGCAGGAGGATCTCGATCAGCTCGTTGTCCTCGCGGTACTGGCTGACGTTGCTGCCAGTCAGCGAGCTCTGCAGGAAGCTCGACAGGTGCGCGGTGCTCACTCCCAGCGCCCGGGCACGGTCCTGGTCGATATCCAGGTACACCGCCTTGCTCGGCTCTTCCCAGTCCAGGTGCACGTTGACCACATGGGGGTTCTCGCGCACCTTGGCCGCCACCTCGCGAGCCAGGGCGCGGACCTTCTCGATGTGCTCGCCGGTGACGCGGAACTGCACCGGATAGCCCACGGGCGGGCCGTTCTCCAGGCGCGTGACCCGCGAGCGCAGGTCCGGGAACTGCTGCTCGAGGGTGCCGATCAGCCAGCTGCGCAGACGCTCACGGTCCTCCAGCGACTTGGCCAACACCACGAACTGGGCAAAGCTCGCCGCCGGCAGTTGCTGGTCCAGCGGCAGGTAGAAGCGCGGCGAGCCAGTGCCGACGTAGGCGACATAGTTGGCGATGCCGTCCTGCTGCTTGAGCAGCGCCTCCAGCTGCTTGACCCGTTCGGCGGTGTTGTTCAGCGAAGCGCCTTCGGCCAGTTTCAGGTCGACCATCAGCTCCGGCCGGCCGGAGGCCGGGAAGAATTGCTGCGGCACAAAACGGAACAGCAGGATGCTGCCGACGAACGCGGCGATGGTCAGCACGATCACCGTCTTGCGCCGCCGCACGCACCACTCCACCACCCGCCTGACGCGCTGGTAGAACGGCGTGGCATAGGGGTCGGGGGCATGCCCGTCGGCGCCATGGCGGGCCGCGTGAAGCTTGGCCAGGTCCGGCAACAGGCGCTCGCCCAGGTAAGGCACGAACACCACCGCGGCGACCCAGGAGGTCAGCAGGGCAATGGTCACCACCTGGAAGATCGAGCGGGTGTACTCCCCCGTGCTCGAAGCCGCCGTGGCGATCGGCAGGAAACCGGCGGCGGTGATCAGGGTGCCGGTGAGCATCGGGAACGCGGTACTGGTCCAGGCGTAGCTCGCCGCCTTGAGCCGGTCGTAGCCCTGCTCCATCTTGATCGCCATCATCTCCACCGCGATGATCGCGTCGTCCACCAGCAGCCCCAGGGCCAGTACCAGCGCCCCCAGCGAGATCTTGTGCAGGCCGATGCCAAAGTAGTGCATGGCGGCGAAAGTCATGGCCAGTACCAGTGGGATCGCCAGCGCCACTACCAGGCCGGTACGCAGGCCCAGGGAGAAGAAGCTCACCAGCAGGACAATCGCCAGTGCCTCGATCAGCACCTGCACGAACTCGCCGACCCCGGCCTTCACCGCCGCCGGCTGGTCGGACACTTTGCGCAGCTCCATGCCCGCCGGCAGGCTCTGCGCCAGGCGGGCGAACTCGGCTTCCAGGGCCTTGCCGAGCACCAGGATGTCACCGCCGTTCTTCATCGACACCGCCAGGCCGATGGCATCCTCGCCCATGAAGCGCATGCGCGGCGCGGGTGGGTCGTTGAAACCGCGCTGCACGTCGGCGACATCGCTGATGCGGAAGGTGCGGTCACCGACGCGGATGGGGAACTGGCGAATCTGCTCGACGCTGTCGAAGCGCCCGCTGACCCGCAGTTGCAGGCGCTCGCTTGCGGTTTCGAAGAAGCCCGCTGTACTTACCGCGTTCTGCTCGCGCAGCGCCTGCTGCACGGCGGCCAACGGCACGCCCAGGGTGGCCAGCTTGACGTTGGACAATTCGATCCAGACCTTCTCGTCCTGCAGGCCGATCAACTCGACCTTGCCCACGTCCTTGACCCGCTGCAATTGGATCTGGATACGGTCGGCGTAGTCCTTGAGCACGGCATAGTCGAAGCCGGCGCCGGTCAGGGCATAGATGTTGCCGAAGGTGGTGCCGAACTCGTCGTTGAAGAACGGCCCCTGCGCCTCGGGCGGCAGGGTGTGCTTGATGTCCGCGACTTTCTTGCGGATCTGGTACCACAGCTCGGGAATATCCGCGGAATGCATCGAGTCACGGGCCATGAAGGTGACCTGGGACTCACCGGGCCGCGAGAACGAGACGATCCGCTCGTACTCGCCGGTCTCCATCAGCTTCTTCTCGATGCGCTCGGTGACCTGGCGCGACACTTCCTCGGCGGTCGCCCCGGGCCACAGGGTGCGGATGACCATGGCCTTGAAGGTGAAGGGTGGATCTTCGCTCTGCCCCAGCTTGGTGTAAGACATGGCGCCGATCGCCGCCAGCAGGATCATCAGGAACAACACGATCTGGCGATTGCGCAGCGCCCAGGCGGAAAGGTTGAAACCCATCGGGACTTACTCCTTGGCCGCCAGGTTCACTTCACGATTGCTGCGGTCCACAGGCCGCACCTGTTGCCCTTCGCGCAGAACATGACCGCCCGCGGCGACCACCCAGTCGCCGGGCTGCAGTCCTTCGAGCACCGGCACGCTGTCGGCGCCATAGGCGCCCAGGCGCACCTGCGCACGCTCCAGGCGATTATCCTTGCCGACCCGCCAGACATAGGCCTGCCCGGCCTCTGCGGTCACCGCCGAGAGCGGCACCGCCAGTGGCGAGCGTTCGGCATGATCGATGAACACCCGGGCGCTCTGGCCAAGCTCGGCCGGCGTGGCATTGGAGGTGAAGGCGATGCGTGCGGCAAAGGTCCGCGAACGTGGGTCCGCCGCCGGAGAGAGCTCGCGAATCAGTCCCTCGAAACGCCGGTCAGGATGCGACCACAGTTCCACGCTCACCGCCTGGCCGACGGCAAAGCGGGCGAACTGCTGCTCGGGCAAGCCGATGGCCACTTCGCGCTCACCGTCGGCGGCGAGGGTGAACACGGTCTGCCCGGCGGCCACTACCTGGCCCACCTCGACCTGGCGCTTGGCAATCACCCCGGCCTGGGGCGCGCGCAGCACCGCGTACTCGGCCTGGTTGCCGGCCACTTCGAACTCGGCCTTGGCCTGCTTCAGCCGCGCCTGGCCGGCACGGTAGAGGTTCTCGGCGTTGTCGAACTGGGAGCGGCTGACCATCTGCCGGCCCAGTAGCTTCTGGTAGCGGTCGCGCTCGGCGCGCACCAGCGCCAGGTTGGCCTCGGCCGCCGCCAGCTGGGCGCGGTTGGCCTCCAGTTGCAGGCGCACGTCCTGGGGATCGAGTTCGGCCAGCGGCTGCTCGGCCTTGACCCGCTGCCCCTCTTCCACCAAGCGCTTGCTGACCTTGCCGCCAATGCGAAACGCCAGTTCGGGTTCAAAGCGCGCGCGCACCTCGCCTGGATAGCTGTCGGCCGAGGCCTGCGCGGGGTGCGGCTGGACCACCAGCGCCGGGCGCGGCGCGACAGGTGAAGCGGCCTCCTGGCCGCAAGCGGAGAGCAGAAGCACGGCGGCTGCCGGCAGAGCGAGGGACAACGCACGACGCAACATGATGAATGACCTTTGGCAGAGGGCGCATCGAATATTTATACTGGCGAGTATATTAAGTCAGCGAACCTGGCCGGGGAAGCGGGCGCGTTAGAGAAAATCCATAATAGTGTTGCGACGGATGCTGCAGCCGACACCTTCTCGACCCGGTAAGATGTGCCTCTTTCACATTGAATGCGGTCCCTCATGTCCAACGACGCACCCATCGGCCCAGGCCGGCCCAAGGACCTGGCCAAGCGCGAGGCCATTCTCGAAGCCGCCAAGCACCTGTTCCTCAGCCTTGGCTATGCCAACACCAGCATGGATGCGGTCGCGGCGGCGGCAGGTGTTTCCAAACTCACCGTCTACAGCCATTTCACCGACAAGCAGACGCTGTTCGGCGCGGCGGTCATGGCCACCTGCCAGAACCAGTTGCCTGACTTGATGTTCGAGTATCCGGAAGGGGTGGCGGTGGAGGATGTGCTGCTCAACATTGCCCGGGGGTTCCAGGCGCTCATCAGCAGTGACGAGGCGGTCAAGCTGAGTCGCCTGATCTTTGCCCTCGGCAGCCAGGATCCGGGGTTTGGGCAGTATTTCTACGAGGCGGGGCCGAAGCGGGTGATGGCCGGGATGGCGGCGCTGCTGCACTGTGTCGACCAGCGGGGGTTGCTGCGGATCGACAACCCGTTGCGGGCGGCGGAGCATTTCTTCTGCCTGGTGAAGGGGGCGCCGGATTATCGGTTGTTGCTGGGGTGCGCGCAGGCGCTGAGTGGGGATGAGGCTGAGGCGCATGTGCGGGAGGCTGTTGGGGTTTTTGTTCGGGCTTTTCGGGGGTAGTTCGGGTTCGGGTTCGGGTTCGGGTTCGGGTTCGGGTTCGGGTTCGGGTTCGGGTTCGGGTTCGGGGAGATTGTTTTGATTTTTTTATGCGCATTCGTAGAAGATAACGACATTTAGTCACCTTTCCGCCCTTACGGCGGCCTACTTTTGTCTTGGCAAAAGTAGGCAAAACCGTTCCGCTCCGTTCATCCGGCCCCTACGCTTCGCTTCGGGGTTCCCTCGCTCCGTTCTTGCTCCCGGGAGGACCGCGCTGAACGCCCCATCCTGGGGCGCAGCGCTTGACGGCCATCCATGGCCGTCACCTCCCTCCGCAAGAACTCCGCTCGGCCTCCTGAAGTCGCAATTGGCGGCGCCTGGACTATTGCGCGCTTAGAAGCAAGAGCAAGAGCAAGAGCAAGAGCAAGAAATGCGAAGTTAGTTGTTTTACAGTTCATTATGCATTGGCTATTCCAGCCCTTCCGCGGGGCGAGCCCGCTCCTACAGGATTATATATAACGTCGACTGTTGGGTGGGAGCGGGCTTGCCCCGCGATGCGATCGAAAGATTAATTAAGCTGCAACTAGCGACAGCTGCGCCAACCCAGGCGCCGCCCGTAACTTCGCGACTTCAGGAGGCCGAACGGAGGTCTTGCGGAGGGAGGTGACGGCCATGGATGCCCGTCAAGCGCTGGGGCCCAGGATGGGCCCTGCAGCGCGGCCCTCCCGGGAGCAAGGCCGGAGTGAGGGAACCCGGAGCGAAGCGCAGGGCCGGATGAATGGAGCGCAACGGCTTTGGTTACTTTGGCCAAGACCAATCTATGGTCACCCCATTTTTTGCAATACTGTTCATCAGATGGAATGGATGGCTTGCTTCAATCTATCCGGCGTCTATTGGGCTCGCATCCCGC